>NZ_JBLUOI010000045.1:0-44190 GCF_048059995.1 Metabacillus sp. YM-086
GTTTATTTGTCATCTGCAGTAATTGACAAGCTTGCTTGATTCTCCGAATAGTCAGATACTCTGTTAAGCTACTACCCGTTTCACGTTTAAAAATTCTGGAAACATATGACTTTGATAAATGAAGCTCATCTGATAGTTGCTCTAAGTCAAAGGGTTCCATATAATGGTCTTCTATCCATTGCATGATTCTTTCCGAATAGTAAAGTGGACGAAACGTTTTAGTTGAGGAAAGCTCAATCTTAGGTTCGGGAATGTTTGATCGAATACAAGAAAGCAATTGCAGCAGAAAGAGCTGACTATCTTCCTCCCAGTTGCTTTTTTGCAAAGACTTATGAAAGATCTCACAAGTCTCATATATGTATTCATAATCATTTTCTAGATCAAATGCATGAAGGGCATTTACACCATTCTGTAATTGCTTAAAAAAAGCATTCAGACCTGGAAATAAAGACAAACTGTCAAGAGTTAGTGGATCAAAGTGCATAATACTACGCTCATATGGAGTTTGAGGGGACACTTCAACATGTACCTTATGTAATTGAAAGGGTTGGAAAAAGAAAAGCATGCCTTTTTTCAGTTCATACGTCTGCTGGTTAACAATAACACGTCCTTTTCCGCGGTATACAAATAATAATTCACAGCCTTGATGCCAGTGATAGAAGCCTTGAAAATTCTTTTCAGAAACTCTACGGTAAATCCAATGAAATGGCTTTAAGTCAATTTGCTCAAATAAATGATTCATAATCTCCCTCCGTATAATCTTCCATCATGAAAAAAACTTTATCGTGAAAAACTTATTGATTATTCATTAAAAGACTCCAGAACAATAGAATGATATTTTTGATTATTATACAACAACTTTTCGGATAGTTGGCAGGTTATAATTGATTCACAACGATCATGCGGTAGTGCGTGCTATAGAAAA
The DNA here is from genome assembly GCF_048059995.1 of Metabacillus sp. YM-086. Lineage (NCBI taxonomy): Bacteria > Bacillati > Bacillota > Bacilli > Caryophanales > Bacillaceae > Metabacillus > Metabacillus sp. YM-086. The sequence continues at coordinate 926 of NZ_JBLUOI010000045.1, forward strand.
ACACACTGAAAATGTTTTTAGAAGAGTATTCAATTTGACACAAATTTTTAAAATAATAGAAAGAAGGCGGAAAAATGAGCGTGGTTATTAATGAAGATCGAACATACTGGCTTCAATCTATGTTAAAAATAGCAAGCCCAGTTCTTCAACATTTAAAGGATGGAACATTAAAAAAAGAAATGCCGGTTGAAATGAAGGAAAACACCAAACGTGAGCAATTTTCTCATTTAGAAGCATTGTCTCGTTTGCTGGTAGGTATGGCTCCTTGGCTTGAAAAGAAATGTGAAAATAATGAAGAAGAAAACCTTCGCACTCAATACTGTGAACTAGCCAGAGTGGCCATCGATTCTGGTACAAATCCTGATTCACCAGATTATATGAATTTTTCTAATAATTTTCAGCCAATCGTTGATACCGCCTTTCTTGCTCATGCTTTTCTTAGAGCTCCAAACGAATTATGGGAGAAACTCGAGCCGAGAGTAAAAAACAATGTGATTTTAGCGATGAAAGCTACACGTTCAAGAAAGCCTGTTTATTCTAACTGGTTATTATTTTCAGCCATTATTGAGGCATTTTTATACAAAGCAGGAGAAGAAGACTGGGATCCGATGAGAATAGACTATGCAATCAGACAATTTGATCAATGGTATCTCGGAGATGGGGTCTACAGTGATGGTCCTGAGTTTCATTATGATTATTATAATAGCTTTGTTATTCATCCCATGCTTGTTGATTTAGTTGAAACGATTGGCGATCAATACAATGAATGGGAAGAAAAGAAAGAAACGATTATTAAAAGATCTAAAAGATATGCGGTCATCCAAGAAAGGAAGATTTCACCAGAAGGGACATTTCCACCTGTAGGTAGATCTATTGCTTACCGTTTTGGTGTCTTCCAAACATTAGCACATCACGCACTCCGCAAAGATTTACCAAGTGAACTAGCTCCTGCGCAAGTTAGGAGTGCTCTAACGCAAGTGATAAAACGAATGCTTGAGGCTCCTGGTACATTTACTGATTCAGGATGGCTTACAATCGGATTTTGTGGTCATCAACCTGATATTGGAGAAGGGTATATTTCTACAGGCAGCGTCTATTTGTGTGCAACAGCATTTCTCCCCCTAGGCTTAGAAGAATCAGATCCATTTTGGAGTCATCCGCCGATGGAATGGACATCAAAAAGAGCTTGGTCTGGTAAGGAATTTCCGATTGACCAATGCTTAACATAAATCTGGCTTTCGTCATACATTTATGACCAATGAAAAGAGAATGAGGTAGTAAAAAATCAGGGGAAACTTCAACATGTTTTCCCTTTTTTTTGCCTAATTTAACATCCTTCATTACACTTTCCTCAGCATTTGATTTGAATATAACTCTATATCTGCTTCCAACACAAGAATAAACCCCTTTATGTTTTTTTATTGAGATGGGACAAGGAACCTGACCCTTTGTCTCATTGATAGTAATTGAATCCAACTTCTGACAATTATATAATAAAAGGGTATACAAAGGGGGGATGTATATGAGTTCGGAGATTCGGCAAATGTGGGAGAGGTATATCTTTGAAAATAAACTAGATTCCTCAAAAATGGATAAGATGATCATTGATTCTTGGAAGCTTAGTAAGAAGTTTAAAGTAAACCCGAATGAGGGAATTGGCAACAAAATTCTTACAACAAGCGATTTTCAAAAAAGATTAAAAGAAAACGAGACTCTTATTTCATTGGCAAAAAGAAGTTTAGACCGATTTGGCATGTTATTTAAAAATATGGATTTTATTTTAGTCCTAACAGATGCAGATGGGTATATTTTATGGCAAGCAGGACCTGAGAGCTTACAAGGTATTGCGAGAGAGATGGGTTTTTTGCAAGGATCTCAATGGACCGAATCGGTGGTTGGAACCAATGCTATTGGTATTGCCTTACGAACAAAAGAAGCAAACATCATTCATGGATACGAGCATTTTGCTAAAGCCTCTCAGCAATGGAGTTGTGTGTCATCACCTATTCTTGGAGAAAACAGCCAAGTGAAAGGGGTCGTAGACTTATCCATGCCTTCTCATTACCCAAAGAAAATTGATTTTTTAGTAAGAGTCCAACTAATTGCCGATTATATTTCAGAAGCTCTGCAAAAAAAAGCATATGAAGACCAGAAGTATATGTTGCAATTTTATTCAACAAAAAAACAAGTGGGTATTCTGTGCGACTCCAGCATGACAATTCTACATATATCCCCTGATTTAATTGAAAACCCTGAAAATATGATAGGAAAAAAGCTTACACATCTTCCAAAAAGTAAATGGTTGCTTGAAAAACAGGAACCTATTTGGAGAGAAAAGGAATGTATAGGCTATTTTGTTTCTGTTTTAAAAAATGAGACTAAAAATAAAACGTTTCAATTTCCATATATTGTTGGACGAAGTCAAACGTATAATGAGTTACTAGAGGAAGTAAAAATTGTTGCGCCTACTTCAGCACCTATACATTTGTTTGGTGAAACAGGAACAGGGAAGGAAGTTTTAGCAAAAACAATCCATATGAATAGTCCTTTTTCAAATGGTAGACTCGTTTGTGTCAATTGTGGGGCCCTACCAGAAAATTTAATGGAAAGTGAATTATTTGGCTATGAAAAGGGTGCATTTACAGGCGCACATGCTAATGGCTATCAAGGGAAAATTGAGCAAGCTCATAATGGGACCTTATTTCTTGACGAAATAGAAGATATGCCGGCATCCATGCAATCTGATTTGTTGCGGGTTCTTCAAGAAAAAAAGATAACTAGAATTGGTGGCAGCAAAGAAATTCCACTACATTTTCGGCTCATCACAGCAAGCAATCAAAACTTAAAAAAGCTCGTAATGGAAGGTCAATTTCGGGAGGATTTATTTTATCGAATATATGTTTGTCCACTTCACATTCCTCCTTTAAGAGAACGTAAGGAAGATATATGTGAGTTCATCAAGGCATTTGAAGAAAGTAACTCTTGGTTTCCACACTGGGAAAACACCTTGATAGAAGTAGCTGAACAAAATCAATGGAATGGCAATATACGAGAGCTGAATAATTTTTTGGAAAGATGTTATGTGTACTATAGAGAAAGAATTCCCTCTAAGGAACAGTTGGTCGAATTGATTCACAAAGGTGGTTTGAACACACAAGCTGAAAAAGAGGGCGACACGGCAAACTTTAAAGATCAAATTGAAAAAGAACAGATCAAGAATGCACTGCTTCAACACAATGGGAATATTCCTTTAACTGCTGAACAACTATCCATGTCTAAAAGTACACTTTATCGGAAAATGAAAAAATATCATTTGAACTAATATGAAACAAAATGCGACGATTTGAAACGATTGTCGCATTTTTATTTTTTTTATGCTCTATAGCCCCACTATTATTGAGGTTTTTGTTGGCACGGTAATTGCTTATATAAATATAAGATCATCAATACAACAATTATTGATGTCTTTATTGCAAAACACTCAAAAATGCCACATTTTTTCACGATAGGAGGGAAGTAATCTTGCAGCACTTTGATTTAATTGTGATTGGAGCAGGTCCAGGAGGCTATGTGGCAGCAATTAGAGCTGCACAGAAAGGAAAAAAAGTTGCCATCATTGAAAAATCATCACTAGGTGGAACATGTTTAAATGTTGGGTGTATTCCATCAAAGACATTTTTACAGCACAGCGAATGGATTGAAAACATTAAAAAAGCAAATTTTCACGGGATATCTGCTGAAGTACAGGAGATTCATTACGAAAAGCTTGTGGAACGTAAAAATAAGGTTGTTAGTACGTTGGCACATGGAATTGAACATTTGCTACAAAAAAACAACATCACGTTAATAAAAGGTGAAGCAACCATTTTAAAAAGCATGATTGTAATGGTAAATAATCAAGAGTTCAAGAGCAAAGATGTAATTCTAGCAACGGGAAGTAGACCGTTTGTTCCACCTATTAAGGGACTACACAACGTGGCTTACTATACAACAGATACGTTTTTTGATATGAAGGAACAACCTAAAGAACTGATCATTATCGGTGGTGGAGTTATTGGAATAGAGCTTGCCTTTGCGATGGCTCCACTTGGAACAAAGGTAACAGTTATTGAAGCAGCAGATGATATTCTTTTAACCGAAGATGATGAAGCTCGCACGATCATCAAAAAGAAAATGAATCAACTTGAGATTACTTACTATACAAAAGCACAAATAGTTGAGGTCACACGAAACGAAGTACTTTTAGATCAACTAAAGGTCCCATATACACACCTACTTGTTGCAACAGGTAGAAAAGCAAATATCGATATTGCGAATGCTTTGCACTTAGAATTAGATGAAAGTCAAAGATTCATAAAGGTAAATCGTAACTATTTAACTAGTAAAAATCATGTGTATGCCATTGGTGATGTAATAGGAGGCTACCAGCTTGCACATGCAGCAAGCAAGGAAGGATTAGTAGCTGTCGCAGCCATTCTTAATGAAAGTCATTCTGCATTAAATCAAGAGGAAATTCCCAGAGCTGTTTACACCCATCCTGAAATTGCCTCTTTTGGCCTTAATGAGGAGCAAGCAAAGGATAAAGGATACAATGTGTTAACAAAGAAAATGACGTTTAAAACAAATGGTAGAGCCATTGCAATGGATGAAACTGTAGGATTTGTCAAACTAGTTACTGAGAAAAGCAATCATGAAATACTTGGAGCAGTTGTCGTTGGAGCAAATGCAACTGAGTTACTCAATCAAATACTAGCTGTAAAACATTCAGAGGGTAGGATCGAAGAGTTATGCAGCCTTATATATGGACATCCAAACTTATCAGAAACAATCGGTGAAACAGCCGAAAGTATGTTGTTTAAAGCGATACATGAATAATGAAGAGGAGGAACATGCATGAAAAGGAAAGATGCATTATGGATTTATCAAAAAATGAACGAAATTCGTCAATTTGAAGACAAAGTACATGATATTTTTGCAAAGGGTGAAATACCTGGGTTTGTGCACTTATATGCAGGCGAAGAAGCTGTTGCTACTGGCTTTTGTGCGCATTTAAGTGATAGCGATTACATTACAAGCACCCATAGAGGACATGGGCATTGTATTGCCAAGGAATGTGATTTAGATGGAATGATGGCTGAAATATATGGCAAAGAAACAGGACTTTGCAAAGGAAAAGGCGGTTCCATGCACATTGCGGATATTGACAAAGGCATGCTCGGCGCCAATGGAATGGTTGGCGGAGGCATTCCACTAGCTGTCGGAGCAGGACTTAGAAATAAATATTTAAAAACAGATTCTGTTGTGGTTTGTTTCTTTGGTGATGGTGCAGCAAATGAGGGGACATTCCATGAGGGACTTAATTTAGCGGCTATTTGGAAACTACCTGTTATTTTTGTTTGTGAAAACAATATGTTCGCAGAGGCAACCCCACAAACCTATGCTTCAGGTTCTAAAACAATTGCAGAACGAAGCGCTGCTTATAACATGCCTGGTGTAAGAATTGATGGAAAAGATGTGGTTGAAGTGTATAAAGAAGCAGAAAAAGCCATCAAGCGAGCTAGAAATGGAGAAGGCCCTTCATTAATTGAATGTGTCACATATCGTAACTATGGTCATTTTGAAGGTGATGCACAAACATATAAAGCAAAAGACGGAGCAGAAAAAGAGCTTGCCGAAAAGGATTGTATTTCCCTTTTCCGTCAATATGCGATCGATCATCATCTTATTTCTGAAATCGAAGCAGATGAAATCGAAAAAATTTCGGAAGAAAAGATCATAAAAGCAATTAAATTTGCTGAGGAAAGCCCGGAACCAAGACCAGAAGCTTTATACGGAGATGTATTTGCTTAAAATGATGAAAAGGAGTGATATGAAATGGAAAGAAAAATAACGATGATGCAGGCAATTAACGAGGCATTGGATATCGCAATGGCCCAAGACGAGCGAGTGATCCTACTGGGTGAAGATATCGCAGGTGGTACCACTGTTGAGCACTTAAACGAAACAGGAGCATGGGGTGGTGTTTTTGGTTTAACAAGAGGATTAGTTGAAAAATACGGAATAGAACGCGTCATTGACACACCGATTTCTGAGATGGGTTATATGGGCGCAGCTGTTGGGGCAGCAGCAACAGGGCTACGACCTATTCCTGAATTAATGTTTAATGATTTTCTTGGGTTCTGCTTTGATACGATCCTAGGACAAGGATCAAAAATGCGTTATATGTTCGGGGGGAAAGCAACAATTCCGATGACAGTCCGGACTAATCATGGAGCCGGTGCATCAGCTGCAGCACAGCATTCAGGGTCATATTACGGAATTCTTGGTTCTATACCAGGAATTAAAGTGGTTGTTCCTTCTAATCCATACGATGCAAAAGGATTGCTTCTTTCTTCTATTGAAGATGATAACATTGTTGTATTCTCAGAGGATAAAACCATTTACGGAATGAAGGGGGAAGTTCCGGAGGGTCATTATACTGTCGAAATTGGTAAAGCAAAAGTAAAAAGAGAAGGTACTGATTTAACAATTGTTTCAATCGGAAAAATGTTGTATGTAGCAGAAGAGGTCGCAAATCGTTTAGCAGAACAAGACGTCTCTGTCGAAGTGATTGATCTGTTAACAGTCGCTCCATGGGATCAGGAGACTGTCATAGATTCTGTTAAAAAAACAAACCGGTTAATTGTTATTGATGAATCGAATCCTCACAATAATACAGCTACAGACATTGCAAGCGTTGTTTCAGACAAGGCATTTGATTTTTTAGATGCGCCAGTTAAATGTATTTGTGCACCGAACACACCTGTTCCTTTTGCAAAGAACCTTGAAGAGCTTTATATTCCAAATGCAGATAAAGTCTTAAAAGTAGCAGAAGATATTATCTTTGATTTAAAAAAGAGAATCTTAGTATAAGGTGGTGAACAATCATGCCAACAGATGTTTTAATGCCCAAGTTAGGCTTAACCATGACGAGTGGTAATGTCGATGAATGGTTCAAACAAGAAGGTGAAGCTGTAAAAAAGGGAGAGCCGATTTGCTCCATTAGTTCGGAAAAATTAACGATGGATGTAGAAGCACCAGATGATGGGGTGTTAGTAAAAGTGATCGCACAGCAGGGAGCTGAAGTGCCAGTTAAAGAGGTAATTGGCATTGTGGCTCAACAAGGTGAAACCATCCATACTCAACCTGCCAACTCATCCCCTGATCGTACACTTGAAAAACGAGAAAAAGAACAGAAGAATGTAATATTGACCAAAGAACAAATAGAAACACAATCAGGACGTGTGTTTGCAAGTCCACTTGCTAGGAAATTAGCAAAAGACAAAAATATAAATCTCGCTTTAGTTCAAGGAACAGGTGGAAATAACCGAATTACAAAAAGAGATATTGAAGCGTATGAAATGACTTCTTCTAGGGAGATAGCTCCTACGACTGAAATCATTTCAACTCCAGTCAACACAATTGAGACAAACCTTGGGGCAGGACTTACAGGAATGCGAAAGGTGATTGCCAAACGAATGAGGAGTAGTTTAGCTCAATCCGCACAGTTAACGATACATCGAAAAGCTGATTTGACTGCATTCTCAAAATTTAAAAACAATATACAGAATCATCTGACCGAAACAGAAATCGCAGGTAGTCTTAGTCTTACTGTTTATGTCGCCAAAGCAACGATTCTTGCATTAAAGGAGTACCCTGAAATAAATAGTTGGTATGAACAGGATACAAATGGACTTAGAACCTTTGAAGAAGTTCATCTTGGTATGGCAACAGCTTTATCAGATGGACTTATGGTACCAGTCATAAAGAATGCTCATCAAATGAGCTTAAAAGAATTAAGTGCAAACATTTCAAGAACAACTCAATCTGCACGAGAAGGCAGCCTTTCAAACGAACAAATAACAGGTTCAACATTCACTATAACAAACCTAGGGCAAAGTGGTGTCGAATATTTCACTCCAATTCTAAATACACCTGAATCAGGTATTTTAGGGGTGGGAAGTCTTCAAGAAAAACTCACTCTTGATGATGAAGGTCAAGTAATGAAGAGCAAAGAACTGCCACTAAGCTTAACGTTTGATCATCAAATCATCGATGGAGCACCAGCTGCTGAGTTTTTGGGAAGAATTATTTATTATTTAGAAAATCCTTATTTACTTATCTTATAGAAATGTAAATATCGTTGCAAATTGTTTTACATGAAAAAGAAACTGTCGATTACAGTTTCTTTTTTCATGTAACTTTGTTTCGATATCATCCTTCTTGCATATTTACAATGCAAGGCTGAACCTTTTCTAGAGTCATTCTATTTCACCCAACTTCTTCATACCTTATTGATGGAGATTTAAACACACCAGAAAAAATGAATAGGTGGTGTTATAGGATGGGTAGGGTTAAAAGTGATTTACATTTGGTTAACCCTTGGAAAAATCAACAAACAAGCTTACTAAAAATGGTTTTATACGGTGTAGGATCAGGGGTTGTTGGAGCCATTTGCTGTGCTTTCGGTATGCTGGGAGGATTCGGATTCATTATTAGTGCTTTAGCAACACTTCCCATCATCTTAGCATCACTGGTGTCTATAGGTAGTGGAGCGATATCCTATTTCATTATTTTCCTTTTATTGTGCGTGATACAGCCAAGTGAGGCATATGTTTATCTAATGACACAAGGACTATTAGGCGTTGTAATGGGGATAGGTTTTAAGGTATGTAAAAAACAAATGACTATTGCTTTATCTTCAGGAATTGCACTTTTCTTGGGCATTATTTTTATTCTTACTGTTGCACAATTTCCTGTGTTAGGACCATCTGTAGGACCGAATATTGGGTGGAGTGTTATTTTATCTATTCTTCTTTTTTCCATTGTTTATAGTTGGATATGGGTTATAGGAGTTACACTGGCATTAAATTTATTTCAAAAAAGGGAACTACGTAAAAAAGTTTAAAGTAAATTTCACCTTAACTGTTTGGTGTTTCATTCACCAAGCAGTTTTTTATTTTTTTCTCCCTTTCCTTCAAGTAATAAAATACCCGATAAAAGCTAATGACTATATATACTTACATAAGTTTTAGGTCGTAGTGGGAGGAAAAGATGGAAAATACTAATTTAAAGAAAGCCGAGAAAGGTGTATGGATCAGCATAGCCGCTTATGTTTTTCTATCTACAGTTAAGCTAATTTCCGGTTATATGGGAAATTCAGATGCCTTAAAAGCTGATGGATTAAATAACTTAACGGACGTCATTGCATCTGTAACTGTTTTAGTCGGACTAAGGTTTGCCCAAAAGCCTGCTGATGAGAATCATAAATATGGTCATTCTAGAGCAGAAACAATTGCTTCGTTAATTGCTTCGATCATTATGTTTACAGTTGGTATACAAGTTATTGTCGATGCTTTTAACAATCTAAGATCTCCGGCAGAGACTACACCACAGCTGTTTACAGCGTTTGTTGCTTTATTTTGTGCGATTTTCATGTTTTTTGTTTATCGATATAATCGTAATTTATCCAAAAAACTTGAAAGTAAGGCACTTTATGCTGCTTCACAGGATAACCGTTCTGATGCATTAGTGAGTATAGGTGCCGTAATCGGGATTGTTGGAGCTTATTTAGGTTGGGGCTTTTTAGATCCTATTGTTGCTGGTATTGTGGGGCTAATCATTATTCATACTGCATACGGAATATTTAAAGAAGCTGTTCATGATTTAACAGATGGCTATGATGCGGAGAAATTAAAAGAAATAGAAGAAACGATTAAAAATACACCAGGAGTTACCTTCGTAAAAGATATAAAGGCTCGCGTATCCGGTAATCAAACCACAGTAGATGCGATCGTTTTTGTGAAATCCACTCTTTCAGTTGTGGAGGGACATGGCATTACAGATAAAATCGAGGAAAGACTTCGAGATATGTATAATATTGAAAGAGTTCATATCCATATAGAGCCACACTAAGAAAGGGAAGAGCGGATTCTTCCCTTTTTTTACTTTTTCTCATAAACACTAATTAATGATTCAAGAAACTCAAGTTGCAGCTCATATTGCTTAAAAATGCTTTGAAACGTTAACGAAGTGATCTCGTCAATCTCAATATATTGCTTTTTTGATCGCATTCCTTGTTTTTGTTGCTCGAGTTCCTTTTCGATGATTTGCTTTTGTGAGTGAAGTGCTTCAAGCACAGCATGTTTATCTAGGCTTGCAATAAAGCTCAACCCTGTATAAAGCTGTGTTGGTAGCTGAACAGAAGGGGCTGATAATAAGTCGTAACCATTGTGAAGTAAACTAACAATTCGACATCGTTCGCTATACTCTTAGTTAATTATGGTAAAGAGGACTCATATATGTAAAAAATAGTTATTTCATTTCTAGTAAAAATAGACTATACTACTTTAAAAGAATATTTTTTGGCAAACTATGTGAAAGCATAGGACGCAAAGCCACGGGTCTACGCACAGCACGACAGCCGGGTTACATATCTTTACATAAAACTGCTGTGCTAAGCAGTTTTTTTGTTTTTTGTCAGTTTCTTATATTATATCGGTTTTCTAAATGTATAGATTTAGAAAGCAAGAGGTTATAACATCATTAGTGTTATTTAGTAGGTGAGGGTTTTGCAAATTTTATTTTTCAGTTTAATGTATCTGATTCCTGCGATTATCTTTATTTTTTTTGCAGGTATGGTTTATGGTCATAATCGAAAAAGTTGGAAGCATATTACATGTAGTTTATTTTTTCTTTCGTCGTCTCTATGGTTTTTTGGCGTATTTACTTCTTTCCTTATTTACCCTAAATATTTTGATCATATCGTTGTGTACTGGATAAATGGTTCGATCGCTATTAGTGCTTTGTTATCACTGCATCTTTTTTTAATCAATGCTAATATGTATAAGACCAAAAACGGGAAGTTATTTAAGCTATTATTTATACCAGGTATCATTGGGATCGCAACGATTCCATTTGATTCATGGATGCTAAAAGGCTTTGATGAGAACGCATTAGACCCTATGTTTATTCCAGGTCCTGGGTTAATACTGTTATGGATTGTTGATTTTGCTTATCTTGCTGTAAACCTTTTCTTAGCAGTAAAGGAAATGAAAAAGGGAAATCAAGCAGCAAAATTATGGTTCAAAGGGATGCTCTCATTTTTTGTATGGACAATAACGATGCTAGTAGGCTCTATTCTTTTACAGAATACGGAATTTGACTTTATCACTTTCTTTGTTCCGCACGGCTCATTATTTTGGGCATACGCGATCTTCCTAAGTATGGCAAAATATGATTATTTATCATCGTATGAGAAACGATATAACATCTTGTTTCAGCGATCTCCACTAGGGATCCTCCTTATGGATGAAGAGGGAATTGTTCATGAGGCTAGTCCACAGGTAGCCAATTATCTAGGTGTTAGCAATGAGGAACTTATTCAACATTCGATCCTAACTTTTTTAAATGGGGTTGATAAGGAAAGGTTTATAAAAGCACATCAAACTTTTTTCCAAAATCGTATTAGGCTTACAAACGAAGAACTTTCATTTATTAATAAAACAGGGGAAGAAATAATATTATCGTTTGATTCTGACTTTATTTTACTTGAAGGAAAAACACTTCAATTTGTTATGGTAAAAGATGTTACAGAAGCCAAAAATAAGGGGAAACGTGAGTATTATCTCGCATACCATGACATTTTAACAGGTTTATCAAACAGGGCCGCTTTTGAAATAAAAATTCAAGAGCTCATAAATAGAAAAGAAATGTTTGACCTCGTTTTGCTAGATCTTAATAAATTAAAGCAAATAAATGATACATTAGGACATCAGGCAGGAGATCATGCGATACGATACCTTGCAACAATTTTACAAGAAGCAGCTGGAACTGAGCATCATACCGCAAGACTAGGCGGTGATGAATTTGTTTTGTTACTAACAATTGATAAAACAGAATCCATTATCAAACAAATTCGCAAACAATTAGCTATTCCCATGAAACTATCAAATTCAGAACAAATGACCCTTTCGGCTAGTATTGGTATTAGTCGTTATCCTCTTGATGGAGAAATCATGGATGAACTATATAGTGTAGCAGATAAAAGGATGTATGAAGAAAAGAATGATGTGAAGTTGTGAAGATGAATATTTATTTAGGGCCAGAATCTTAGTTATCTACTTAACTGGGGTCTGGTCTTTTTGTAATGAATGACAAAAGGGGGATGAAAGAGGCTGTACTGTCGTTGTTCAAGTTAATGATCACCAATAATTTATTCGAAACAGCTATTAATGGTGTTCATAATTATGGTGAATACCAAAATTTTCATCTGAGATGTCACTAAATGGTCTTCATTACCTCGATGAAGACCAAAACTTTCATCGGAGGCACTACTAATGGTCTTCATTACCTCGATGAAGACCAAAACTTTCATCGGAGGCACCGCTAATGGTCTTCATTACCTTGATGAAGACCAAAACTTTCATCGGAGACACCGCTAATGGTCATCATACCCTCAATGAAGACCATTACTCCGGTCAAAATCACCTCCAATGGTCTTCATAACCTCAATGATGAACAACACTCCGATCAAAATCACCCCCAATAGTCTTCATAACCACAATGAAGACCAACACTCCAATCAAAATCACCACCAATAGTCTTCATTACCTCAATGATGACCAACACTCCGGTCAAAATCACCTCCAATAGTCATCATAACCTCAATGAAGACCAACACTCCAATCTAAACCACCACTAATGGTCTTCATTACCTAAATGAAGACCAACACTCCAATCTAAACCACCACTAACGGTCTTCATTACCTCGATGAAGACCAAAACTCCGACCAAAACCACCACCTATGTTCTTCATATCCACGACGAAGACAAAATTATTAATATTTAACAACGAAAAAAAGCTATTGTGCCAGAGCACAATAGCTTCATTATCTACTATATTCACACTTACATATAATCGTAAACAGAATCTTCAAAGTAGAGCCAGTGAAAATATTCGATTTGTGAATCATCCATTTCAGCAATTTCTTTTTCGTTGAATTTATGTTTTTTTAGTAAATCATTCACTTTGAAATCTCTAGCTTGTTGGCTCATTTTACATCCTCCTAATTTAAAGAAGTTACGCTGTGTAAACCTTTCCTGAACTTCTTGGTTTTATTATATATCTCAAAATGAGATTAAACCAATATTAATTTGAGATGATTTACCAGAAAATGATATAAAAAAGGGATGTAAACAAAATACCTATACGTTTAACTTTTTAATCAGCCTTTTGTCATGATATTTTCAAAGTTACCAAGAAAAAGGATTTACAATACAGCGAAATATAGGAAGGTATAAAGAACTACAAAAAAATCATATCTGTTTTTTAAACGAGAATGTCTGAAATTTATATATCTTAAAATTCTGACAACATCTATCATGTAAAATTGTAAGGGTTTTCAAAATGGAATAAAGGGAGGGATACGTTCATCACGACAAGGCATAAGGCGACTATTTTCAATAACGAAAGGTAGTGAACTTATGAAAGGTAAGAGAAGAGGTAGGAAGCAGGCTGCAATCTTATTAAGTGCCATGCTAGTATTATCTAATTTTCCTATTAGTTTTCAAGCAGCAAAGGCAGAGGAAAATGTAGTAACGAAAAAATTTGATTTTGGAACTTCATCAAGTGCGGTAAAAGATGGATATAGCAAGGTTTCAGAGGAGTCCTCTTATAGCGAAGAAATTGGATATGGTTTTCAAGATCCATCCAAGGTCGTTTCAGGAGATAATGGCACTTCTGATGCTTTACAGTCCGATTTCATTTCAACACAAGAAACAAGTCTTAATGTAGATTTACCAAATGGAGATTATACTGTTTCCGTTATTGCCGGAGATTCGAAGGAAGCTACTAATATAGGTGTGAAAGCTGAAACCATACAAAAGGTTCAGGATACAGCTGTCGCAGCAGGGGAATTTATAGATCGCAGCTTTTCAATTGCTTTAGTAGATGGACAATTAAATGTTGAGTTTACTGGAAATAATCCAAAAATCAATGGTCTTGTTATTACTGAGCTTGCTAAACGTAAAGCAGGTGAGAAGCCTACCGTCTATATTGCAGGTGATTCTACTGTCCAAACATATGATGAATATTGGAAGCCTGAAGCAGGTTGGGGTCAGATGATTCCACGCTACTTTAATGATGACATTCTATTCGACAATCATGCGATTGGTGGAAGAAGTTCTAAGTCATTTATTTTCGAAGGAAGATTAGATAATATTTTGACGAAAATCCGTCCTGATGATTATTTTCTTATTCAATTTGGTCACAATGATGCAACGATTAGCAGACCTGAGCGATATGCATCTGTTCCGGATTATAAAAATTACTTAAAAACCTATATCAATGGAGCCCGCCAACGTGGTGCCACTCCAATCTTAGTTACACCTGTTGGCCGACGTGATTTCAATCCAGATACTGGCATTTTTAATGTGAGTTTTCCTGAATATGTAGAAGGTATGAAAGAAGTGGCAGCAGAACTAGATGTAGAGTTGGTTGATTTAAGTACACTTAGCCGTGAATATTATGACTCTATTGGACCTATTGGGACTCTTTCTGTATTCCTTCATACAGAACCAGGAATTTATCAAGCATTTCCAAATGGTTCTCAAGATAATACGCATTTCCAGGAGTATGGAGCGATTCAAATTGCACGCCTTCTATCGTCTGGAATTAAAGAGTTAAGTAGTCCGCTAGCTTCATATGTAACAGATGTTGAGCCTCCAGCAAATGTTCCAAACAAACCTACTGGTGTAACAGCTAACAGCATCAGTAATGCCGGGGCAGTGTTAACATGGGATGAAGTAGAGAATACCGATATTTATAAAATTTATCGTAAACTCTCAACTGAAGAAAATTATGTTTTAGCTGGTACCTCAACTATTCCTAGAATCAGCTTATCAGGTATGGATGAAGGAAAAACCTATCATCTGCAAGTGGTTGCTGTAAACGGAAAAGGAGAGTCCGAGCGTTCAGATGTTGTTGAAATTAAAACAAAAGAAGCAAACTTAAAGTTTGACTTCGGACCAGTTGGTAGTCCTGTTGCTGAAGGGTATACGAATGTTGATCTTAATACTGTATATACCGAAGAAAGAGGATATGGCATTAAAGATAACACAGGTATGATTACACGTGACCGTGGAGATGGAGATACACCACTTCGAGATGTAACGCGTGATTGGCTAGGATATTTTAACAATGGCTGGGAATTCAAAGTGGATGTACCAAATGGATTGTATGCTGTAAAGGTTCATGTCGCTGATTTCCTTGGAAGTGCTAGAACAGACGTATCAATCGAAGGGAAAGATCTTGGTCCTGTAAATGCTCCAAGTCGAAATTATACCTCGAAGGTGTTTTCTGATGTTTCTGTAACAGATGGTCAAATGAATGTAAATTTCAAAGGATCAACAGGCATTGCCAATGGTCTTGAGCTTACGCCAATTTTACTTGCACCATCAGAATTGAAGGCTGAAGAAGTAATAATTGACCCTGAAAATCCGTCTGTTTCTCTATCATGGAAAGCTGTAGAAGATGCAGCAAAGTATAATATTTACCGAAAAGTTGCTGGAACTAATGAAATAGAGCTTATTGATACATCGGCAACGAATTCATACAAAGATACTAGCATCGATGTTGGAATGGACTATGAGTACACAATTACGACGATTGATCGTGCCAATGTTGAAACTGTTCCTTCTATGCCATTAGCTGTATCAATGATTGACCCATCTGTTTCTGTTCCAAATGCACCTGTTAATCTTAAGCTTGGAGATGTGAATAAAAACGATCTTACATTTAGCTGGGATAAAACGGAAGGAGCAAAAACATATAATGTGTATCGATCTGAAAAGAAAGATGGCACATATCAATTAGTTGGGAAAACAAGTGAGTCGAAATATACAGATAAAACGGTTTTAACCACTATTAAGTATTACTACAAAGTTGCAGCAGTTAATGCCGGTGGAATCTCCGAAAAATCTGAAAGCCTTGAAACACCGGCAGTTACAGTTTTAAAAAGACAAATGGAAACAATTGATCGAGGTCTAGTAGCTGTTAAAACGGACGAAGGCGTTTATCTAGGTTGGAGATTATTAGGCACAGACCCTAAAGATGTGTCATTCAATCTCTATCGTAATAATGAAAAAATGAATTCTTCACCTATTTCAGATAGCACAAACTTTGTTGACAAAGAAGGAAGCGTAAATGATGTTTATGAGGTAAGGGCAGTTTTAGATGGGAAAGAAAAGAAAACAAAAGATCGCACAAATGTGTTAAGCAATAACTTCTTAGACATTCCACTTGATAAGCCAAAGGATGGTGTTACTCCATTAGGAGATCCTTACACGTATTCTGCAAATGATGCAAGTGTTGGAGATCTTGATGGCGATGGCGAGTATGAAATCATTGTAAAATGGAATCCATCAAACGCAAAAGACAACTCGCAAGCTGGATACACTGGTAACGTGTATATCGATGCATACAAGTTGGATGGCAAAAGACTGTGGAGAATAGATCTTGGTAAAAATATTCGCGCAGGTGCTCATTATACTCAGTTTATCGTTTACGATTTTGATGGAAATGGTAAAGCAGAGATTGCCTTTAAAACGGCCGATGGAACAGTGGATGGTCAAGGAAACGTCATTGGTAAGAAAGACGCGGATCATCGAAATTCATCAGGTTATATCCTTCAAGGCTCAGAGTATCTCACCGTATTTGAGGGTGAAACAGGTAAGGAACTTGTAACGACAGATTATGACCCACAACGCGGTGATGTTGCATCTTGGGGTGATTCCTATGGCAACCGTGTCGATCGTTTCCTTGCTGGAGTAGCGTATCTTGACGGTGAAAAACCTAGTCTTATTATGGCAAGAGGCTATTACACTAGAACCGTTGTAACAGCTTATAACTTTAGAGATGGTAAGCTAACAAAAGAATGGACATTTGATACAAATAACGAAGGCTATAGTAGCTGGGCTGGTCAAGGCTATCATAGCTTAAGTGTAGCTGATGTTGATCATGATGGAAAAGATGAGATTGTTTATGGTCAAATGACGATTGATGATGACGGCTCTGGCCTTTATAACTCAGGATTAGGTCATGGTGACGCGCTTCATGTTAGTGATTTAGACCCTAATAAACCGGGACTTGAAATTTTCTCTGTTCAAGAAAATAAGAATGCGAAATATGGCTTTGATCTTCGTGATGCAGAAACGGGTGAATTCATCTGGGGAGTACAAACTGGTGAAGATACAGGCCGTGGTATGACTGCTGATATTGATCCTAATTATGAGGGCGCTGAAGCTTGGGCCATTTCAGGTGAATGGAATAGTACAACTGGTGGATTGTATTCAGCTACTGGTGAAAAAATCTCAGAAAATATTCCATCTTCAAACTTCAGTATTTGGTGGGATGGAGATCTTTTACGAGAATTGCTCGATCATAAATGGGATGCAAATAAAGGTGTAGGAACCGGAACAATTGCAAAATGGAATTATGAAGACAAAAAACTTGAAAATCTATTACTTGCTGAAGGTACTTACTCAAATAACTCAACAAAGGGTACCCCTTCTTTACAGGCTGATCTTTTAGGAGACTGGAGAGAAGAAGCCATTTGGAGAACAGAAGACAGCAGTGCCTTACGCCTGTACACAACAACAGCTGTAACGGATCATAAAATCTATACTCTCATGCATGATGCTCAATATCGACAATCGATCGCATGGCAAAATGTTGGCTACAACCAACCGCCACACCCTAGTTTTTACATTGGTGAAGGAATGGAAGAACCACCAACACCTAATATCTATTTAGTGTCTGCTGAGAAAAAAGATGAAAACGCACCTGAAACAACCCATGAAATTATTGGAGAAGCTCAGAACAATTGGTACAAAGAAGCTGTTCAGATTAAGCTTACTGCAGTTGACAATGAGACTGAAGTAGAGAATACCTACTATAAAGTAAATAACGGCTCCGAACAAACTGGAACATCTGTTACGATTCAAGAAGACGGCAAGCATATCATTCACTATTGGAGTGAAGATGCAGCTGGTAATGTTGAAGACATGAAAGAAGTAGCAATAAATCTCGACACAACCTCACCAATCATTACCTTTAACCTTGAAGATGGAACAGTTTTTGGCATCGATCAAGAAATAAACGTCACTTGTGAAGCTGTTGATGCTCTATCAGGCATCGAATCTTCTACCTGTAAAGAGAACTCACAGCCTGCCTATCAACTAGGAGTAGGAAATCATGAGTTTACTGCCGAAGCAATTGACCTAGCCGGAAACAAAACAAACAGTTCCATTTCTATAAAAGTCGTAGTAGATTATGATAGCTTAGCAAACTTAACACAACAATTTCTCAAAGAAAACGGAGAAGAAGCTAATCTCCAACCATATCTTACAAAAATAGAAGCTGCTAAAAAGTCAGACGAAAAAAATAATATAAAAGCAAGAAATGGACAATTAAATGCATTTATCAACCATGTGAAAGCTAAAACAGAAAAAGAACTAACAACAGATCAAGCAAACTATCTTATTCAATTTACAGAAGAATTGATGAACTAATTGGCCGTGGGTGGGCCGTGTGCTTGGGTGGGCCGTGGGGACAGGTTCCTTGTCCCACCCATCAAATGGTGATAACGACAAAAGTGGAGTGGATTAAGCTTATATTGTTGTTCATAGGTGGATGAACGACATTTGGGGGGAGAATCGAGCTTGGATTGTCGTTCATAAGGTGGATGAACGACATTTAGGGGGAGAATCAAGCTTGGATTGTCGTTCATAAGGTGGATGAACGACATTTTGGGCTAGAATCGAGCTTGGATTGTCGTTCATAAGGTGGATGAACGACATTTGGGAGTAGAATCGAGCGTAGATTGTCGTTCATAAGGTAGATGAACGACATTCGGGGGGAGAATCGAGCTCGGATTGTCGTTCATAACCCCGATGATGACCAACAACCCAATAAAATCTCACTCTAACAGTCTTCATAAACCCGATGATGACCAACAACCCAATAAAATCTCACTCTAACAGTCTTCATAAACCCAATGATGACCAACAACCCAATAAAATCTCACACTAACAGTCTTCATAAACCCGATGATGACTAACAACCCATTAAGGACCAAAACTTATAAATTTAACTACTAAAAAAGCTATTGTGCCACAAGCACAATAGCTTAACTATTTTATATAGTAATACTTACATATAGTCGTAAACAGAATCTTCGAAGTAGAGCCAGTGAAAATATTCAATTTGTGAATCATCCATTTCAGCAATTTCTTTTTCGTTAAATTTGTGTTTTTTTAGTAAATCATTCACTTTGAAATCTCTAACTTGTTGGCTCATTTGACATCCTCCTTATGTAAAGAAGTAGCGAGATGGTTATGCTTTGTAACCCTTTCTTGAACTTCTTGGTATCATTATATATCTCAAAATGAGATTAAACCAATATTAATTTAAGATGATTTCACGGAAAATGATATTAAAAAGTTATTTATGCTTGCATGACCATTGAAATGCTAAACTACACACCAGAAATCGCTTACACTTTTCCGTTTCTAAAGTATTTCAAAAAGACAAAGATAGGCATCACATTTACAAATTTCAGGGAATTCACAATAGGAATAAGCCCAGTTATTCAATCCATTTAAAAAAATAATCAAAATGCCCAAACGAATTTATTCGTGCAACATACTATGAGAATTGAGAAGTTTGGGAGGTGAAGGTAAATGAGTGAAGCAGTAGGCGGTTATGGTGCAGGCTTTGCACTGATTGTTGTTTTGTTTATCCTTCTAATCATTGTTGGAGCTAGCTACACAACAGGTGGTTATGTTGACGGAGGATATGGTTACGGTGGTTACGGATATGGAACTCCTTGGTTCTAAGACTAGAAAAATGATCGGATTTTATGCAGAAGGCTCCTATATAGGAGTCTTTCTGCTTTATTTAAAGCATCGTCTATACATAATAACCATTTCCATCATATATTACAGTAAACAATCTAACATATTAGTCATACCGTGCTGCAGAGAAGGACCCTTTACATAAGAAGGGAGAAGAAAACATGATGAATCACCATCCTCAAGTTCCAAAAGGTATTCAATGGGTTCTTGTTATCGTTTTATTTGTTTTGCTCATGATCATTGGAGTTATTTCTTATCGTAGATTAGTCGTTCACAAACCAACTACTTCGGAACTCCCGAAACCAGTTCTTTATACAAATAAAAAAAATAATCGAGTTTCAGACATGATTCTGATTGCTGTGCTATTCATTTTATTAGTCATCGTAGCTGTTGTCTTTAAAGCTAGCAAGGAAAACCAACAAAGGAAAATGCTGTATCAGTATTTTTCACTCACATAAGCATGATGCACCTCCTCATGGAATGAAGAGGTGTTTTTTCATTTTTTTAGGAACAATAAAAGGTAAAAGACTGTAAAGCGAGGAATAGGATGAAAACAATCACAACGACCATAGTTTTGTACGTTGTCACATTAGTACTGCCATTACATATTTCAGCTCAACAACAAGTTCCGATTTTAATTTATCATTCCATTGACGAGTTTAAAGGACTTGGTGACAAGGAGTTGTATGTAACTCCTGAAAATTTCGAAAAACAAATGAGGTATTTACGAGACAATGGATTCACCTTACTAACCTTTGAACAATGGCAAAATCTTGATAACGTAGAGAAACCGATTTCCATCACCTTTGATGATGGATATAAAAATAATTTGAATGCATTTGCCATTTTAAAAAAGCTGGCTAATGAACGCTTTAAACCCGCGGCTACTATTTTTGTGATAAGTGACTTTATCGGACGTACGAACCGATTATCACCAGCAGATTTAAACATGCTGTCTGACTCGGGGATCATCTCCATCCAATCTCATACAGCAACACATCCTGATTTAACGAAAATATCGATGTTTGAACATGAACTGAAAGATTCGAAAGATAAAATTTTTAACATAACCGGAGAACCAGTTATAGCACTTGCCTATCCCTACGGAAATACCAATAACAAAGTTATAGAAGAAACAAAGAAATATTACTCTTTTGGCCTCACAACAACTCCTGAATACTTTTCTAAAAAAGGCATTAAAAATGAACTTTATCTTTTACCACGTATTTATGTTAAATATTCAACTACACTTGATGATTTTGCTAAAATAGTAGAAAGAAAGTGATTTGAAGATATTAAGATATTACATAATGTAGGTGATTAAAATGAACATTCGCCCAGTAAAAGGCTCAGATTATGATGTTATTTCTCCATTAATTAATGATTGGTGGGGTGGCAGAAATATGTCTGATATGTTACCAAAGCTATTCTTTGACCATTTTACACAAACTAGTTTTATTGCAGAACAGGATCATCATATTGTTGGTTTTCTTATCGGATTCCTTTCTCAAACTCATCTAAATGAGGCATATATTCATTTTGTTGGAGTTCATCCAGAATACAGAAAACATAAGATCGGAAATCAATTATACGAGTCCTTTTTTGAAGTGGTTAAGCAAAATGGGAGAAACATTGTTCGTTGTGTCACGTCCCCAGTTAATAAAGGGTCAATTGCGTATCATACCAAAATGGGCTTTGAAATTGAGAGGGGAGATAAAGAAATAGAAGGTATTTCAGTAAACTCTGACTATGATGGGCCAAATCAAGATCGAATTTTATTTGTGAAATATTTAGAATAAGTGCTCAATATCGTGGTAAACCAATATAGAGGTGATCTCTCTGGCTGCCCATATAGAAGGAAGTATGAAAAAAACCAAATGAGCAGTCTCATTTGGTTTTTTTGTATGAAATAAATATTAATGATCAACCATCGTTTCATTACGAACGATCGCCACTTCCTTTTTATTCGCTAAATAGCGAAACAGAAGGGCAAATAGCATGGATGGGATTGTACAGATAATCATCCCGATAAATGCGTATCTTGGCTCGATTTCGTATAAAAATCCTCCGAAAATCGTAAAGACAGCAGTGCTCCAGCTCAGAGCAAGCGCAGAATATATGCCTTGTGCCCTTGGAATCTTTGTTTGTGGGATGTTATTTATTAAGTATTTCATAAAAGCATAGTGACCCATTGCAAATGAAAACGCATGTAAGGTTTGCGAAATACTAAAAACAATCACATTAGGAAAGGCAAATACTAGAATCCAACGAATCGTTGAACCGAATGCTGCTAATGCTAGTAATGAGCCTACTGAAAACCTTTGAAATTTCTTATCTGCAATTAAGAAGAAAATGATTTCTGCAATAACCCCAATATTGATTATCACACCAATTAAATATTTTGGTGCACCAATTTCTTGCAAATAAATGTACCCATAGTTGTAATAAGAGGCGTGTGCTGCTTGCAGTAGGATCACGATTGTTAGTACTAACCCAAAATACTTGATTCGAAATAATTCTCGTATCCCACCTTTTTTAGTAGGGTCATTTTTTGGTTTTTCAGATAGTATGACTGGTGCGCGCAGAAAGACAAGCACAATGAACACCATGATTCCAAGCAATAAGATCCATAAAATAACTGAATCACCAAATGACCCAGTTAAAACGGTTAAAATTAGACCCGCCACTACGAATCCAATTGATCCCCATGAACGACTTTTTCCATAATGCTTTAATTGCTTGCTTTGCACAAGGTGTCCAGCCGCACTATCTAAAGCAGGCATTAAGGTTGGATAAAATATATGCAGTAAAAACGTAACAGCAAGTAAGCTGGTAAAGGAATTCGCTGGGATATAGCATAGAATGGCTATAAATGTTCCAATCGCCATTCCATTCAATATGGTCTTTGCGCTAAATTTTTCGGATAAATAAGGAAAGGCAAATAAAGTAGAAAGTCCTCTTGCTACAAGGCCGAGGCTCATTATGAAACTAGCTTGAGAGACTGTAATTCCTTTTTCGATAATCATCCATCCGGTCCAGTATGGAAGAAAAATGCCCCAAGTCATATAAAAAATAAAAAAACGTTTACTCATCCAGCGGTATGTATTCATTTTGTTTCCCTCCATTGTTTACATGTTATCATGGAGATAGGTACAATAATATGAGAAATCTCACATTTTGAGGTGTAGGATGAAAATTTATAATAAAGAGGAAAAACAACACTATTTAGATTCATACCCGATTACTCACTTATTTTCTTTTCCTATAGAAGAGTTTATAGAAGTTCATGAATATAAACGCGGGGAGTGGATCATCCAGGAAGGAAATCGACCAGATTTTTTATTTTATGTGATTGAGGGAAAAGCAAAAATATATGTTACACATCAAAACGGAAAAGTTTCATTACTCAATTTTATTCACGAGAATGATTATATAGGGGAAATGGAATTATTACATGAAGTCTACTATACAAAAGGAATTCAAACCTCATCAAAGACGATCTGCTTTGCCATTCCTTTTCAGCACTGCCGTTCACTGATGATGGAAGATGCGACATTTCTTCGTGAATTAAGCAAATTTCTTAGTTCAAAAGCAACAAAGATGGCCGCAAAATCCTCGCAAAGCTTTGCCTTCCCGCTCGAAAATAGACTGGCAGATTTTATTTTACAAACAGCAGATGAAGAAATATATAAAGAAAAGCATGTTACTGTTTGTGACTTTTTAGGCGTATCCTACCGACATCTCCTACATGTTCTTTCACAATTTTGTGAGAAGGGCTACCTGGAAAAGGATGGACGACACTATATGATCGTGCAGCCTAACCAGTTAGAAGAACTTGCTGAGAAACTAAGAAATTAGTAGTGAAGTGGCAGTAGAATAAACGAAAATAAAACACCCCATGTTTAATGGGGTGTTAAGCTTAGTTAACTAGTTTAATTGGTTTAATACAATCGTTGTGTATAGCTTTCCTTTAAATCCTTTGCCACTTGATCTGAAGTAGCATTTGGTAATTTGGCGTGAGCAACCAGCATTTGTGGAGCTGAGGGAAGGGCTTCTTTTGCTAACCATGATTCAGCATCCCATAACTGTGATCGTATAAAAGCTTTCGCACAGTGTACATAGCATTCTTTCACTTCTATTAATAAACCAAACAAAGGACTTTTTCCATTTACCGCACTTTTTTCAAGAAGTTCAGGATCACGACAAATATAAGCTTTCCCGTTTATTCTTAATGTTTCTCCTAAACCAGGAATCAAAAAAAGTAGTCCAATATTAGGATTGGAAATAATGTTATGAACGGAATCCATTCGTTTATTCCCTGGTCTTTCTGGAATAAATAAATGCTGTTCATCTAATACCATCACAAACCCTGGAGCATCTCCTCTTGGAGTTACATCACATTCTCCTTCTGCATTAGAAGTAGCTAGAGATAGAAATGGAGATTTTGAGATAAAATCAACACAATGTTCGTCAATAAAGGAAATCACTTTATTTGCAGCTCTTTGGCTAGGAGTGCCAATAAAGGAGCGAAACTCTTCAAATTCCTCTTTTGTAGAGATAATGTTTTTATATGTAGTTGTCATGTAATCACCTTTCCAAATTGGAATATATATACATCATATCATGAGAAAGTTAAGGTCTGTACCCATAAGAAAAATCAAATAAAAATGCAAAAAAGATAAAGATAGCTGCTGCAGGAATAATGCTTGTGAATACTAAGACCTTAGCAATCCGAGTATTAGCCTTAGTAAACCATTTAAAGTAAAGGAAGATCAAAATAAGCGCTAATGGCCAGAATAGAAAACCCGCAATCGTACTAACCCATTCTGAATTTTTATCCCAGTATTCATCAGGAACAGGGAGGATGTTTTCGAATTGTTTATCAATTTTATTTTTGGTTGAAATAAAGATATAGGACAGTACGAAATAATAGGTGATCATTGTCGTTTTTATCCACCATCTTAATAACCTGCTGGAAATGACAATGATCAAAATAAGGCTTAATAAAATGAAAAACCCCGTGTATTGTTGCAAAAAACCACCTCTTTAAGAAGGGTATCTAATTTTCAGAAAAGTTTCAATAAAAAATAAGAGGAATTCATGGGTTCCTCTTATTTTCCATTTTTATTACTTGAGTTAATTTCATAATTATGACTCTTAAATCAGAAAACGAATTTTTTTCACCTTGAGTGACAAATATATTGGTCATTATTAAAAGTAAGGTTGTCAAACTCAAATGTAAGTGTGAACCAATACATCTTTAAAGGGTAATGTGATCTATTTTTATATTTAAAAATCAATAAAGAAAGCCCGTCTATCAGAACGTTTCAATGGATCGTAAATTTGCCATAAATAATCCTCATTATTCCACAAAAAAATAACTTTTTTAAAAAATAAATGATTTAGAGGTTTTTAATTAGCATGAATAGGGTATTGGACAGGGGTTAAAAGTACTAAGAGGAGGTATTGACATGTGTTCCCATAAATAAAATGAAAATAGATTTGTTGTTTTAACTTTTTAACCACCTAAGAATGGAGATAAGAAAGATGGACTTCAAGAAAAATACAAAAAGTAAAATCACCGATAAACTGGATGTTAAAGTAAGTATAAGACTTAAAATGATCGTAGTGGTAATCGTAAGTTTAGTAATTAGTTCGCCAATTTCTCAATATATAAACCTTTTATTAAAAGAATATGTGGACGGTAGTTTTGGAGTTTTCGTCAACACCTCTATTACTCTTTTAGTTGCAACTGTCATCATATCATTAGCTACGAGATTTTTAATTATTAATCGAATTAAAAAAGTACTAGAGGCAACAAAATTAGCTGCAAATGGGGATTTGACAATTATTATAGAAGAAAACTCAAAAGATGAAATCGGTCAATTAGCATCATCATTTAATTTAATGATCAGTAATTTACATAAAGTAGTGACAAAAACTAATGATACATCTGCTAAAGTTGCTTCGTATTCAGAAGATTTTAAAGTTAGTACCGAACAAAGCAGTGCTTCAGTTGAGCAAATATCAAATGCCATTCAAGCTATTGTATCTGGTTCAGAACTACAAACAGCGAAAACATCCGAACTCTTTAAATCTTCTAAATTAGTTAGTGACGAATTAAACAATGTTGCAGCTTCTATTCAAACGATTTCCGATTTAGCTAATGTAACAAACGATAAGGCAGATTCTGGATTAAAGTTAATAGATGAAACGATTAATAAAATGGATACAATACAACATTCAGTCATGTCCTCTTCGCAAAAAATGAATAATTTGGGAGAAAAATCTAAGGAAATTAGTCAAATTGTTTCCTTAATAACTAACATTGCGGATCAAACAAACTTACTAGCTTTAAATGCTTCAATCGAAGCCGCACGAGCTGGGGATGCAGGTAAAGGATTTGCTGTAGTGGCCGAAGAGGTTAGAAAGCTAGCAGAGGGTTCCTCTAAAGCCGGTGAAGAAATTAGAAAATTGGTAAATGAGATACAACTTCAAACCACTGAGGCTGTTGATTCTATAAATAGTGGGACGATCATTGTCGAAGATGGAAGAGGCATGGTTTATAAGAGTGGTGAAGCGTTTAAAGACATTGTTCAATATGTTCACAACATAGGAAATAAGTCAGACTCAGCAATTAAAGCTATGGTCATGGTTGATGAGAGAACAAAGACAATGACCGAAAGCATCAGAGAAATAGATGACATTGCAGTGCAAGCCTCATCTAGTGTCCAAAATGTTGCAGCTTCTGTAGAAGAGCAATCTGCTTCAAATGAAGAAATCACTTCTTCTGCCCAATTGTTAAGTGAAATGGCAAATGACCTAAGAGTAGAAATAAGTAAATTTAAAATTTGATTTTTCCGAAAAAACAATCATTACTCTAATAGAGTTGATTGTTTTTTTATTTTCCATTCATTACAGCAATAGATTATTATGTATCGAAGAAGGCTGTTTTCTCCCCATTCATAACCAAAGAGAGTAAATCCACCGATCTTTGTTACAAAAGCTCAAACAGTCAAAACGCTATCCCTATTCATATCAAATGAATTGCCTAATCCTATCACAAGCACTTACGTAATACGAGAAGCCTGTATTATAATAAGTATTAAGTCAAACTATGACGTGAAACTTATGGATGAACTATCACACAATCAAAAGCAAGAGCTCGTCAACCTGATAAAACGTCATTCCGAACTGAATGGTTTGCATGAAACTGAGTAAGACGAATTCTAATGAACCATATCTATCTCTAACAATAGAGAGCAGGCGCATTCAGAAGGAAGTGACTGCCTTTGATCTTTAACTTATCAAGATAAAAATGAAAACTTATTTAAAGAGGGATAGCATGGTAAAAAGCAAACTAGCACTCATTAGTTCAGCTGTGATTTTATGTATATGTATGAGCTTCTATTTTCCATATCCTACTAATAAAACAATTGACGCACGGGCTTCATTCATGATGTTACCAATTCGAGACCAAGATGGGTACGTTGTACTCGGAATCATTGGATCTTTCTTGTTTATTCTGGCAATGATTTTACTTGGTATTGGTTTAAAGAAATATCGTGTAAGAACGATGATCATCGTTATATTGGTCTATTCAATTCTACCAACACTTTTGATTACCATGTATCAAGAAACCTTAGCTAAGGGGATAGCAGCCATTTCGTATGATGGAAGTGGTACCTGTCAATTTGATCATGTGAGCGAAGATCTATTAAATGGGGAATGCTCAATCGTTTTGCATAATCGCAGCAGTGAATCTGTTTCATTTGAAATAGAATTTTTAGATTCTTTTTTCCCTGAAGATGAAGTACGAATGGAGTCGCTCATGAATTTGAATGGCCCTCACATATTTACAATAGAAGGAAATAGTGAAGAAACGATTGAAGTAAAAGCGTTACTTGACCTAACAGATGTGCCGAATCCTATTGGTGGGGGAACCTCAACGGGTATTCATATTAAGTTAATAGAGGGAGAGGACATTCGCATTTTATAGTTAATCCATATGATTCTTCTGTGTTTCTAGATAAAGTATCCAGCTCTTAGATAACCAATAATGAAAGGGTGAATGATAGATGATCGTTCATTTTAAAGATAGTCAATTATTTTATGAAACGTATGGAGAGGGACATCCTATTCTTATTTTACATGCTATGGGAACAGATCATCGCTCCATGACAGCCTGGATCGAGCCTATTTTTCACAATATGAAAGGCTTTCAGCGAATTTATATAGACATTCCAGCTCACGGGAAAAGTAAGATTGGGAAAAGTCTAAAGTCTACTCAAGATTTCTTAGATATAATTCTTTCTTTTATAGAGACTGAGTTAAAAGTTCACACATTTTCGTTAGTAGGTCATTCTTATGGAGGGTATTTAGCTCAAGGAATTTTTAGTAGAAAAAGAGATTCCGTAAAGAGCTTGTGTTTACTTGCACCTGCCATCCATAAAAAAGAAAGAACCTTACCAATAAAAGTGGTAAGAGAAGTAGATGAGGATGTATTGAAAACAATAGATCCCGAGGTTAGAGGTGCTATTAACACTTTACTTGTTTATCAAACAAAGGAAAATATTGAATCCTTTCTCCGTACAATTCAGCCAGGTCGTTTATTAGCAGATCGCGAGTTTCTTTTGTCTAATTGGAGGGAAGAGGGGTATTACTTGAAGAATGACCCGTTTAGCGACATGAACAATTTACATACTCCTACACTTTTTATTTTAGGGAAACAGGATTCTATTTGCGGTTATCGTGATTATCTTCCTTTTCTGGATATGTTTTCTAATCTTTCCTTTTCAGTCCTTGATCAGGCGGGTCACTTGATGACGATTGAAAAAAGAGCGGTCGTTCAGAGTTTATTTAAAGACTGGTTACTATCTAGTAAACTAAAAAAAGAGATATCCGAATGAGGATTTCTCTTTTTTGCTTAGAACCTATTCTATTATTCTAGAATCAAGCTCAATAACATGTGCAAATAAACCGCCAAATTGACCTTCATTCCAATAGATATTCACCAAATACTCATAGCCACCATGCTCAAAGCCAATAACACTGTTTTTCCCAACCTCGTATGGTATCTCGATTTCATAGTATTCCTCTTCTACAGGATCTGCCTCTCCGCCTTTGAATAGAACACGAATCGTATTAGCTGCGTCTTCAACCACCTCAACAGAAATGACTCTTGGTCCATCAAAGGTATTCATGTCAGCCAATTCCATTTCTAGGATGTGAAGATTACTCGCAATGTTTAAGTAAATAGATTCCTGTTCGATTTTTTCTAGAAAGCGATCAATCAAAATAAATCGATCTAGAACATAATCAACATTCACTTCATTTTTAGCCAATTCTTGTTTTGCCCGTTCCAGTTCAATAAAGGCAGATACAGGATAAATAATTCTGTTTTGCTCTAATCTTGCTGGATTTACAAACTTTTCACGAAAGGCATCACGATTTGGCTTTCCATACACTCGTGAAACAACTCGGTCTAGCTTTTTGATTTCTGCAGAGAGATTGTTATAAAGAATAACTGTCTCATGATTCATGACAAGAGAATCATTGCGTTTTTTAAGCTCTAATCTTTTTGCCTCTACAGATCGTCCAACTTTTAAAGCATCAATATAAGTGGCTGCTTTATCAATTTGTTGTTTCACATTACTAGTTAATCTAGCTTCTAATTGAGTTTTAGCTGTGCTTTTCTTTAAGGAAGAAACAATAGTGACTGCTTTTTGATAATAAGTTTTCGTATCATTATAAAGCTTCATATCTATGTCTCTAATACCATTGTTTCTTTCCACAGACATTTGCCATTTTAATGATCCACCATAGCTTTCTGCTTTCTTCACAGCAAGTTGTGCTTCATTTAACGTTGCTGCACTTGCATTAATAGGGTAAAACGCTACAAATAGGAGAAACATGAAACCAATTGCGCTTCTAAATACCTTCACTCTGTGTTCACCTCGAAATAATAGTTGTAAAAGAAGTATAGTCATTTTTGAAAGCCCTGTCTTTATGAAATTGGAACCATTTCCATGCATGTTCGACATAACGTTCCACAAAACGATTCTCATAGTTAAAAAGGACTATTTTTTACAAGGTAAACATGATAAAATAAATGAAATAATTAAAAAAAATTCACTGAAAAGGCAAAATCATTGAAAAATGATGACGCAAAGCTACAGACCTACGGGGGAGACCTATGGTGGCTGAGTTACCAAAGGAATAACGATTTAGGGTTATTTCCATTTGGGAATAACCTTTTATTTTTGATTAAGTGGGGGATTGCTATGCTAAAGATTGGTCGATTACCTACAACCACACTTTTTGTATTCGCTTTCGTTTTTTTCGCCTGGAAGATCTTTATACATGATCCTTTACTAGAATCTTTAGGACTTACTTTCGTTCAAATCATTGTTGGAATTCTTAGCTTGATTTGGCTCATAAAAGCTTATAAAAGTATGAGTAAGAAAAGTAAATACTTTTGGCTTTTATTAGGAATCGGTGTCATTCTGACAATACTATCAAATACTTTATGGTTTAAGCACCAATTGTTTGAAAGTACAACCTTGTTTCCTGATAACTCTTATTTCATTTGGCTTTTAGCTTATATGTTCTATTTATCGGCCTTGATTTATAAAGTAAGAGAAATTAGTCTTATTGCATCAACTAGCTCCTACATATTTAATATCGTTGTTTTTATGATATCAGCTACAGCCGTTAGTGCACATTATTTAATAAGACCGAATATCTTAAAATCGGAATCTTTTATCATGATTATCACAAATATTGCCTATCCTATTATAAGTTTAAGTATATTATTTGTTATAACGATTCTTTACTATTTAATTCAACAAGTTAAACAAGAAGAGAATGTTTTTTTATATCTTATTATTGGGTTCTTTTTGCAAGTAATAGCTGATTCTTATTACGCATATCAAGCGACGATGGAAACGTATCAGCCTGGAGGTTTGTCGGATTTTCTATGGATGGTGTCAATCTTTTTGATAGGAATTGGAGGCTATTACGCTAAGAATAATAGTGCCGAAACAAGATTGCACATTATGAATCCATTCGATACTAGAGAAAGAATTTTTCCATACTTTAGTGTAATCGTTCTGATTGTTTTAGTTACACATAGTTATGAATGGAAACTAAATCTTCTTAGTTTAGGTTTGGTCATTGTTATGAACTTGATTATAGCTCGCCAACTTAGGGTTTTAACTAAAAATAAAAAGCTTGTGGAAGAGTATAAATTTTTGGCCTATCATGATCCATTAACTGGTTTAAATAATCGAGCTAGCTTTCAAGAGGATTTAAGTGAAAGATTGAATCATGCTACTAATAAAAGCATGGCTGTCTTATTATTAGACCTTGATCGATTTAAAGTAATAAATGATACACTTGGACATTATCGCGGAGATCACGTTTTGATAAAAACAGCAGAACGACTTAGCGACGCTTTAGATGATTCTGCTCAAATTTATAGACTAGGCGGAGACGAGTTTGTCATCGTTGTTTCTGAAGGTTTAGAAGAACAATGTTCAATGATAGCCCATAGGATATTAAATGAATTTACGCAGCCATTTCGAATAGATGAACATGAAATTATCGTCACACCAAGTATTGGGATTAGTAGATATCCTGATCATGGAGATAATGGTGAGGACCTTCTTAAAAATGCTGATGCTGCCATGTATCTAGCGAAGGAAAATGGGAAAAACAACTTTAAATTTTATAACACGGAACTAGAAAAAATAAATACTAGAAAAATGAAAATAGAAAATGAACTGCGAAGTGCTATCGAAAAAAATCACTTTTCTCTTTCATATCAGCCAAAGGTAGATTTAGAGACTAATAAGATCAATGGCATGGAAGCGTTGCTGCGTTGGAACCACCCTGAATTAGGCATGATTTCGCCTGTTGAATTTATTCCCATTGCGGAAGAAACAGGACAAATTATCTCTATTGGAGAATGGGTGCTAAAGACAGCATGTAAGCAGAGTAAAGCATGGCAGGAAAAAGGCTATCCATCTTTATGTGTTTCAATCAATGTTTCTGTAAGGCAACTTAAAAATAAAGATTTTGTTGAAATTGTCAGTCAAGCTCTACAAGAGTCAAGGCTAGAGCCACAATTTTTAGAATTAGAAATTACAGAAAGCATTATGCAAGAGATAAATGTTAGTATTCATATTTTAAATCGTCTAAGAAAGTTAGGAATTAAAATTTCTATAGATGATTTTGGAACTGGATACTCCTCCTTACATGTGCTTCAGCAGCTACCGATCGATACGATAAAAATTGATAAGTCTTTTATTAAAAATCCAGACGATCATAACCAACAGATGATGATCAAAACCATTATTGATTTGGGAAACAACATGAATTTAAATGTTGTAGCTGAGGGAATAGAGAAGGAAAATCAAGTAAGAATTCTACTTGAAAATGGTTGTAAAATTGGACAAGGCTATCTCTTTTCACAAGCAGTGAATTCAATCGAGTTTGAAAAGAAATTTTTAGAGAAAATATCATAACGATTTCCAAAGCCACATTCATCGCGAATGTGGCTTTGGTTGTAGGTAGTGTCTTAATCCGCAATAACTAATCCTAAGATTGCCGCAAATTGAACGGCCTGATAGGAAGAAACTTTACAGCCCTGAAGATCAGATAATGACACAGTGAGTGAATCAAAGGAAGACGTACTAATATCTATTCCTTTGAGAGATGTGCTTTCAAAGCTTGCACTGTTTATGTTACACGTTGTAAAATCGACCTTTTTAAATTTGCATTCATAAAAATCGGCGCTTTCTAATGATGTATCTTGAAAGATGACTTTTTCTAGTTTTGAATTCCCAAAACCTGATAAGTTAAGTAAATTATTTTGAAAGTGAACATTTCCAAAGCTAGATTCAGTTAGATCTACACCAAGTAGCTTACAATTTTTAAATTCAACTCTGTGTATAGAAGAAGAATTCATTTTTGCATTGGAAAAATCACAGTTTTCAAAAATAACATCTGTGATATCAATTTTAGAAAAGTCTGTAGAGTTAAACTTGCAATTTTTAAAGAGCATCTTATAAAATCGAGCTCTAGGAAGTACTTCATTATCAAATAAAGCATCATTAATTTGACACATTTCTAGTTCTAAGTCTTCTTCATAGAAAATATCAGTAAAATTTTTCAATGGTAAGCTATCTTGATTTTGTATTTTAGGTGATTCAATTTTCATTATTAAAATTCCCTCTCTGAACTATGGTTTTTATCTTTTTCCCTTATTTATAACTTTAAAATAAAGAAGATAAGTTTTTAAGTCTTTATTTTTTTGTAAAAATGTGGACAAAGGCGATTTTTAAGAGATAGAAAGAGGAAACCTCCCATGTAAAGTATGGGAGGTTTCTACTAAGAACTCTATTTTTTTACAGCATGAATATAATGAATTGTCTCAAACGCAGACAAATAATCTGAACGATTACTAAAAAATTGCTGTTGTATCGTTTCAGGTGATAAATGCTCATAAATGAGTAAACCAGACTGTTCTAACATTTTCTCCATTTCTTCATAAGTAAAAGATGATTTCATCTGTTCACCACTAGCAGATGCCATTTTCACCATATTTTGAACTCTATTAAACTTTCCTTTTTCTTCGAAA
Organism: Metabacillus sp. YM-086; assembly: GCF_048059995.1. Classification (NCBI taxonomy): domain Bacteria; kingdom Bacillati; phylum Bacillota; class Bacilli; order Caryophanales; family Bacillaceae; genus Metabacillus; species Metabacillus sp. YM-086. The sequence goes on from NZ_JBLUOI010000045.1 coordinate 34,521, forward strand.
AGATGTTCATCTGCATAATCGAAAACGATGGAACTTCCTTGAGGGACTTTACTAAATAATGTAGAAATCAAATTAGCATTTTCTTGTTTTGTTAAATAATAAGAAACACCTAACAGACTAAAAAATGTTTTATGTTCAGGATGAAACCCTTCTTTCACAAGACTTTGTATCGTAAAGTCCTTTGTAAAATCACCCGGAACAAAATGAAGAGTATCTGGAATTTCATCATTTGCTAACCGACTCTTTTTATTTTCCTGTGTTGCAGGATGATCAACCTCAAATACTTCTAAATGTAATTCCTGGTTTCGCAGACAGAAGGAATCAAATCCAGCTCCTAAAATAACATATTGTTGAACACCTAGAGCGATTTCATTTTTTAATACTTGTTCACAATAAGCCGCACGTGATAGAGGCGTAGGAGAAAGTTGGATTTGCGTGATCCATTTTAAAATTTCATCCGGTTTATTTTTTAACTTTTCAGCAATGTCTTGATTGAAAAGCTCAATACTATTTATCAGGTTTTCGCGAATATCTATAAATTCTTCTTGGGTAAGTAAGTTTTTGGCAATATAGTCATTAAAAATATGGGGTGTATCATACATACTATGGTAGGCTCGACTAAAGGCTGTAATCAAGGAAGTTACACTGGATTCATTTTTCTTCATCACTTTTCCTCCGATATAACAAAAATAAGATTCCCCTGGCCAGGAGAACCTTATTATACACACAAATAGTTATTTGGTAAATTATAGCATAAATAAATTTTTTTGTCAATTTTCCCGCTTAAACCCTTACCATTTACTACCATTTGTTTTATGATAGGGGAAAGACAATTTATTAAAGGGGGATGAAATGAAAAAGTTAGCGGTTATCCTTTTTATTCTAATCATAAGTGGTTGTGATATAAAAGAGCCATCATCATCTAGTGACACACAGGTGCTCACACATGATGTTGAACAGAATGGCATTGCCTTACAAGCTACTATAGAGATGGAAAAAGAGATAAACATAAATGCATCAATCACCAATACGAGTAAAGAGGCAATTGTTTATAACGATCGATGTGGTATTCCTTTTAGTATTTCTATAAAAAAAGATGATGCACATATATATCTTAACAGTAATGGAGAAGAAATGAATTGTGAAAGTGTTCTTGATCCGAAAGATTTAAAGAAAATGGAGCCTAATGAAACATTTGAGAAGCAAGTTACCTTTAAACGTGAAATAAACTTAACAGATCAAAGTACTGTTCAAGCACTAGGTGGCATGTATGAGGTATCTTTTTCTTTCCAAAAGCATGATAACGATTCTTTCATATCATTATTCCCTATAGAGTTGGACACTGATAAAGATCCTGAAATATTAACTGTTGAGCAAGCAAGAGACAGGGCAAAGGAAAAGGATGAAGTGAAAAAATGGTTTGAGGAACATGAAGGTGAAGGGATGATTATTGAATCAGAAGAAAGCATTTTAAACGATGGAATATGGACAGTTATTTTTCGTGCAATTCACAAAGATGGTGCAGATCGAATAATCATTAACATGGATGCAAAGTCTGGTGAATTTGGAGAAGTTCACTATGATAAGGTAGGGTTAGAGACATTAAAATTGCTAAATGAATAAGTCCCTTACAGTCAGGCATGAACTAGTAACAGCAAATGCCTGACTTTTTGTCATTTATTCTTTTTCATTTTCTTTAGAATCTAATTGGTAATGCTCGTTAAGATATGGATTTTCAGTTGTTGCAAAGTTTACAGATAGAAGACTCATTTCGGGATCCATTCCATAATAGCCTTTTAGCTGATCAGGTTGGAGTTCACCGCTGCTAAATTGTGGTTCTTTTTTTTCATTCATGAACATTCTCCTTTCTGCGTTATTTTTTTATATGAACGAGGTAATTATTCGGTTGAATTGTGTTAAAGTCTTCATTGATTTGTCAGTAATAAAGGACAACGTAATAAATTGGTTCAGTCAAACTAAAAAAGACAGACTACTTAAATAGTCTGCCTTACTTAAAATCCTATTTATTAGTAACCACCGTAGCCTCCACCTACGTAAGAAGCACCAATGATGATTAAAAGGATAAATAGGACAACGATTAGTGCAAAACCTGCACCAGAACCGTAACCATATCCGCCACTCATATCTTACACCTCCTTTTCATGAGGTTAATATATAGTATGATTTGACTAAGGCTTTGATTGGACGGCTGTATGAATTCTTCCTGATAAAATCAGAAATGTACACCATGACCAGAGATGCAAAGAACTCAGCATTCACCTTGTAGGAAGGTACTGGGCAGGAAAAAAAGTGAACTTACATTTTTTACTACCGTATTATTATCATAGGAAAAGGACGAAAACTATTTAGGGGGAAGCAGATGGATCCCATGAATATGATCACAATAGGTTTTCCAATTGTTATTGTTTTGTTAGTTATAATCAGTTTTTATAAGGTTTTCATTAAGAAAAAAAGTGCAAGTCCTTTTTATACACCCTTTGACGAAATCACAGGACAAACAGAAGTGTCATTTCATGAAGAACAAGAAATTCTAACCGAAGATGAGAAACAAGATGATGGTAATAAAAAGTGATGATCTTATAGCGTTAATGGTTTGAAGGAAAATGTTCTTTTATGGAGGTGTTAAAATGGGAAGAGAACTTCAATTTGGTGAAGATGAACTAATTTTACATTTAACCGGTTTAACAGGGTATTTTGCTTTAAAACGAAAAGTACATATTCCTTACAAGACAATCGAAAGTGTCTTAGTTGATTATTTTGATGCGCCTCGGTGGATGCTCAGAATGCCTGGCACTTCTTTGTCTCCATTACATATTTATGAAGGCAGTTTTAAGTTTGCTAATGAATGGTATTTTTTATCTTATGAACGTTTAGAACCGCTTGTTATTATTGAGTTAGAGGGTCATGTTAAATATAAATATGTGATTTTTCAAGTACCTAACCCCACTGAAATAGCCTCGAAAATAAGAAAATATCTAAATGAGAATATTAAATGAACCTTTTCATCTATTCAATTGTATAAGGTAGTAAAAGAATGAAAGGGAGTGTAGCACATGGCATTAGGTTGGCTTATTAGTACGATTGTTGCTGGTTTACTTGGTACGACATTTGCTTTGTTAATCGCAACAATGAATAAAAAAGTGGTTAAAAACCATAAAGGTGATATAGATTTTAGTAAGTCAGATATCTATTTTCACTGGACGAGATGGGATTATACAATAATTTTAGCAGCTGCTTACACATTTTTATGTATTACAGGGCTTTTTGTTTTTTTACTACGTGGCGACAACATTGATAGTCCTTGGATTCAATTTTTTGTGCACCAAACATTCGTTTTTTCCTTAATTACATTTATTTGGTTTATCACAAGAATTGCTTTTGTTTTTAAAGGGATAAAAGAACGGTGGTCTCATGAGTTTAAATAGGGATTTCTCATATGCTGATGACGGAAAGCATGATGAACAATCGATCGAGGAATTATTTGTTATCTATAAACCTTCAATCTATCAATTCGTTTATCGATATTGTCAAGATGAACAACTTAGCATTGATATTGTGCAGGATACGTTTATAAGGTTTCATAAATATCATGAAACGTTTGACGAGAGTAAATCTAGTGTAAAAACCTTTTTATTTCGTATGGCTTATCAAATTATGATTAATCGTCTGAAACGTCGAAGTCGCTTTAAAAAGCTTTTGCCATTTTTATATCATCAAAACGACCAGCATGAATTACCACTAGAAGATAAACTAACGATTCAATCAGCCATTCAACAGCTCCCCGATGATCAACGTGCCGTTATTCTCTTAACCTATTACCACGATCAAACACAAAAGGAGATCTCTAAAATTCTTGAGATTCCAATAGGTACTGTAAAATCAAGACTGCATACATCTTTGAAAAAATTAAAGGTTATATTGGAGGTAAAAGAATGAGTAGAAACGAGATTCCAAAGGAGCTTCAAAGACGTTTGGAAGAATTTCATGTGGAAGTACCTAACATCCCCCTAAAAAAAAGTAAGGTAGATCGTATAGCAAACTGGATTTATGCACCTGCAAAAAGTCCAATAGATCTACTTAATATTAAAGGAAATTCCATCACACGACTTGTGTTATATCCGATTATTTTGCTACTCGTTGTGTTTATAACACCTATTTTTTTTATTTGAGAGAATGATCAAACAGACAGTAAGGATAACCCCCTTGCTGTTTTTTCTTATACGAATTCTCAAACTTGATTAGGACAACCTACTAAAAAGGAGGGAGTCGTCATGGGATTTCGAATTTTGTTTTTACTTATTTTCAACTGTATTCTTTTTTCAACGATTGCCAGTGCTGAAATACCACTAAAAGCAGCATTTATTAGAGACCATCAACTGTGGATCAAAAACGGTGACCAAGAGATACAACTTACAAATGAGGGCTATGTAAATTCACCTCAATGGTCACATGATGGTCAATTTTTAGCTTATCTGAAAAGTGAAAAGCTTGGCGAGGCATCAAATTTATTTATCTATGATATGAAAAAGAAAGAGAATTACAAGCCTTACCTCGTCGTCGAAACATCAGATTTTAAATGGTCACCAATTAACAATCAATTAGCCTATACTTCTGGCGGCGTGTTAAATGTAACGAAAATGAAGAATGGTCGCCCGCACGGTTTTGAAAATGTCGCATTAGGTGTAAACGGCTTTGAATGGTTTCCAAATGGAAAAGAATTTATTGTTTCATCGCAAGCCAACTTACTTCCTACAGGATGGGGTCCAGTACAGCTATTTAGAATTCCTATTGATGCAAAGCTAAACTCAAATAAAATCAAATCATTTTATACGATTAAAACAAAAGTTCCTGATTTATTTTTCATTTATGCTGATTATTTTAAGTGGAGTTATGATGGGAAATGGGTAAGCTTTATAGGCATACCAACTGCGTCCTGGTCGATGGACAGTAACACTTTATGTGTACTTTCCGAGCAAGGAGAACAATTTCAACAGGTTGGGAAAATGCTAGGATATCCGGATTGGGTGAAGTGGGCTCCAGCTTCTGAACAGTTAGCTTATATTTCTGGAGAAGGGAGATTCTTCGTAGAAAACAAGAATCTCAAAATAAAAGAGATGCCTACCTCTACAAACCAAAGAGAATACACACCTAAAGGTTTTGTCGATCTTGACTTAGAATGGTACTCTTTTGAAAAAATGATCGTTGCTCGTGCTAAAGAAAATAAAGAGTGGGAGGAAGGACCAGTTCCTACAATGAAAACAGCTCTTTATCTGATTTCGTTAAAAACAAACGAGCAATATCAATTAACTAATCCGAGAAGTAATGAGCTTGATATAGATCCTCAAGCGGTTTCTTCTTATATCACTTGGGTTCGTAAAGCATCAACAGAGGAATCACATGGTGATGTTTGGATGAAAAAGGGGTTAGATAGTAAAGAAGAAATATGGCTGAAAAATGTTGATTCTGCACCTGTTTTCTTTATAGAGTAAGTTTCAGCTACAGGGTAGGATTGCTATGAAAAAGTTTTTTTCCACTCTTGCATTTATTTCTTGTTTTTAACAAAAAATAGAAACAATGACGATGAGTGGAGTGTTATGATTGAAAATTAATATGGATCAACAACAAATGGAAGCTTATGAAAAAATAAACTCTTTGATGAAGGATGTTACAGATTTAAGGGTTGAATATTGGCACCAATATTCAAATTTTCAATCTTGGCAATTTTGGGTGATATTTTTGTTGATGTTTTTGACTCCATTATTAGTATTATATTTTGTTATTGATCGAAAAAAAATGTTTCTCTTAGGGTTTTATGGTTTTAATATAAATGTATGGTTTGGAATAGTAGATACGTGGGGAAATAAACAGGGATTATGGGGATATCCTTATGAACTCACTCCTTATGTGCCAGGTAATCTATCCTTAGACACTGCACTAGTACCAGTGCTGTTTATTCTAGTTTACCAATGGACATTAAATCATAATAAAAACTTCTATTTGTACACTATTGTCTTAGCACTCTTTTTGTCATTTATTTGTAAGCCGATACTAGTCATGCACAATTTTTTTCTCCTTCATAAATGGGCGAATTATTTTTATCTTTTCATAGGCTATTGCTTGATTTTTCTTTTCTCCAAACTAATAACAAATATTTTTCTGAAAATGTCTAAAAATACATCTTCTTATTATTAAAATTGTGAATGTTTTAAGAAACATCTGATAAGGTGTGATGTTTTTCATTACATATCCAAGACAATTAGTTAAAATGGACTGTATGATGAAAAATATCAAGGAGAGAGAGTCATCTTGAAAAAGCTATTTATACTATTTGTTTTTCTATCCTGTTTAGCTGGCTGTAGCTCATCAGCACAAGATACAAAATCACAGGAAGATGTGGAGATAACCGTTTCTGCTGCCGCTAGCTTAACAGATACACTGAATGAAATCAAAAGTCAGTTCGAGAAAGAGCATCCAAACATCAAAGTTACGTTTAATTTTGGAAGCTCCGGAACATTACAACAACAAATCTTGCAAGGTGCACCAGCGGACTTATTTTTTTCAGCAGCAGAGGATAAGTTTGATGAACTGGTGAAAAAAGGGCTCATTGATGAAGAAAATGCGGTTGATTTGGTTAGTAATAAACTTGTTTTAGTAACACCTATAGAAAGTCAGAAAAAGATCGGATCGTTTAGTGATTTAAAAGAAAAAGCTAATAAGATTTCAATCGGTATTCCAGAAACAGTCCCTGCAGGAAAATATGCTAAAGAAATGCTTGAAGCAATAGGGGAATGGGGAAACATTGAGAATAAAATTGTGTATTCCAAAGATGTAAGACAAGTACTAACTTATGTAGAAACAGGAAATGTTGATGCTGGGATCGTCTACAATACGGATGCACTTGTTTCTTCCAAAGTCAACGTTATTGCAACAGCAGAAGAAGGGACACATACACCAATCATTTATCCAATTGGTGTGATAAATGAGAGTAAAAATTTAGAAGAAGCAAAGACTTTCTTTAGTTATATGAAATCAGAAAAGGCTTTGATGATTCTAGAGGAATATGGATTTTCGAATTTATAACTTATCAGAAAAGAAGAGAACAAAGTCTCTTCTTTTTCTTATTCCTTGATCCCAATAACTCGAATTCTTTTATAATCTGCGATCCAACAACCATCTTGATAGAGAGATTCCCTTAGATTATTTTCTACATATTTAATTAATCGCTCTTTTTCATATTCGTTTTGATTCTTAAACATTTCCCCCGCAAACATCGTGATCCAATCCCTTAAGCCGCTTTCTTCATCTAAAGGAGTTGGGCGATCAAAATGACAAGCAAATGTTACATGAAATCCAACTCTTTCCATTAATGAGGTGTATTCTCCTACACTCGGAAAATACCAGGGGAATTGCTTCATGTTAAAGTCAATATCAGCAAGTTGAAATGCATTGATGATTTCATCCGTAATTTTTTGAACATTGCCTTTTCCTCCAAACTCTGCAACAAATCTACCTCCAGGCTTTAAACTAGTATATATCCGAGAAAGTGCTTGTTGCGGCTCTTTTATCCAATGTAGAGTTGCGTTAGAAAAAATGGCATCAAATGAATTGTTATATTCCATTTCTAAAACATCTTTGGCCATAAAACGTATATGTGGGTATTTCATACATGCTTGATTGATCATATTCTCGGACTTATCAATACCCGTCACATCTACCTCATATTGAAATAGCTTATCTGCCAAATCACCTGTTCCGCAGCCAATATCCAGAATTCTTTCTCCTTTTTTAGGAGATAACATGTTAATTAAGTCATGACCAAACTCTGATACAAACGAATGTTTTCCATCATATAAATGTGCGTCCCACATATCCTTTACAACTTGCTTCATGATAAATCCTCCTTTTTATAACAACCTATAAGTCTAGAAATCTGTAATACGTAATTGAATTATAGGGGATAAAAGTTATAATTAAAATTAACAAAAATGGAAAATTTTAATAACGGTTCGTTATAAGGGGATTATGATGGAGATAAGATGGTTAAAAACGTTCATTGTGTGTGCGAAGTTTGAGAATTTTAGACAAGCATCAGAAGAACTATTTCTCACTCAACCAGCCATTACAAAGCATATAAAACGTCTTGAAGAGCATTTAAACGTACAACTATTCGAAAGAAGAGGGAAAGCTGTATTTTTAACTTCTGCAGGTCAAAAATTTCTTTCTTATGCGAAAGATTTTTTAGCAACTTATGAACAAGGAATAGACCATTTTGAGTCATGGAAGCAGGGCTATCATCGCAAATTAACCATTGCAACAGCGCCGCAAATTGCCTCATCTTTTTTACCTAGGTTATTGAGAGAGTTTATTAATAGTTATCCTGATATTGAAGTAATAGTAGACGTTGTAAACTCTTATGAGGTGGGAGAAGCAATAAGTGGTAGCAAAGCGGACTTGGGATTATCAAGAATGACCCCTGTCCAAACAAATGTAAAAAGTGAAGCCATCCACGAGGAGCCGGTTATTTTGGTTGGTCCAAATGAATGGGAAGGAAGCTTGAGAAATGAGCAGCATGCTTTATCACATTATCGACTCATCACACATAATCATCCTGATTATTGGGATTCCTTGTTGAACGAAGTGAAAAAGCATTATCCAAGAATTCGAACAATGACTGTGAATCAAGTTGAGGTAACAAAAAAATTCATAGAAAATAACTTAGGAGTTTCATATTTACCATTTTCTATGGTGAAGGATGATCTAAAAAAGAACATTCTATCAGAAATCGAATCTGACCAAATTTCACCTCCAGTTTCAGTAACCTATTTGGTAACAAAAGTAGAAACAAACGAAGTAAGAAGCTTTACTGAGTTTATAAAAAATTATCAAGGTTTTATTTAAATACATTGGCAGCTATGATCATGAATGGCCAAAGCTGCCAATTCTAGGTATGAGGTTACGGGTAACTCGTTAATCAGCGAGGTGTCTGCTTAAAGCCCTTTATTACGTTTTTCTAGTTTATGTTGAAGAAGTTTTAAGTTCTTCATTAATTGTTCATATTCTGACAGCTCAATATTGCACAACACCATTTCTTTTGTCATTTTTTCGGAAATGGCTTCTTTTTCTTCTATTGCTTTAGCTTGAAGATAGATACTAACTTTTCTCTCGTCTATTGAAGAGCGCTCTTTTTTAACCCAGCCGTTTGCTTCGAGTCTTTTTACCATTGGTGTTAAAGTACCGGTACCTAGGTTCAACTTTTCTCCAAGCTCTTTTACTGTAAGTCCGTCTTTTTCCCATAAAGCCAATAACACTAAATATTGAGGGTATGTGACCCCAAATTCCTTAAGTGCTTTTGTATATAATTTTGTAAACTGGCTGCCTGTTTCATAAATAGCAAAACAAAGCTGGTTTTCTAAGGTTAAAAAATCATTCAACTAACTCATCCTTCACAACACTTATAATAGGCTAGCAATATCCTTTTCTATTTTAGCTGGATCTGTTGTTGGTGCATAGCGTTTCACGACATTTCCGTTCTTATCAACAAGAAATTTTGTGAAATTCCATTTGATTTCCTTGGATAGCACGCCTTTCTTTTGTTCTTTTAGAAATGAAAAGAGAGGATCAGCAGCATCACCGTTTACATCGATCTTTG
>NZ_JBLUOI010000046.1:0-43313 GCF_048059995.1 Metabacillus sp. YM-086
TTGATTATAAGCAATCAATGATGGGCGGCGGCTTTACAATTGATAATCCAAATGCCATAGCAAGCTGTGGATGCGGATCATCGTTTAGAACAGCTACAAACACTGGAACGCCTGAAAATTGCTAGACATTCATGAATGATAGAAAAAAGCTGTTTACTTTTGTGGTAAACAGCTTTTTCTATTAACTAAATAAACTCGTACTGTGTAATGGCTGGACACGTGCTTTTGGATCCATATATGCCTTAGCATTGTTAACTGCTGTTGGAGCCTCACCAAATCCACTTGCAATTAGTTTAACCTTGCCATCATAAGTACAAATATCTCCAGCTGCATAAATTCCTTCAATGTTCGTTTCCATTTTGGAGGTAACAACAATCGAGTTTTTCTCAATTGTTAAACCCCAATCTTTAATGGGCCCAAGTGAGGAAATAAATCCAAAATTAACGATTAGATCATCAATTTGTAAGACTTCTTTTCGATCTCCTTTCACTTCCTCTAATACTACTTGAGAAATTTCCTGCTCTCCAATTAGCTCAACAGGAACAAATGGAGTTAAAACCTGTACCTTCGATTTCATCAATAATTCAACACTATGTTCATGTGCTCTAAATTTATCTCGTCTATGTATTAAACTTACACTTTTTGCAACAGGTTCGAGCATTAATGCCCAGTCAACGGCAGAGTCTCCACCGCCAAGAATAGCAACATTTCTTTCAGCAAATTTATTTAAATCATCAACAAAGTAATGTAAATTTTGATTCTCATATTTTTCACTTTCCTCAAGCTCGAGTTTGCGAGGCTTAAAAGCACCATTGCCTGCTGTAATGATGATTGTTTTTGTATAATGAACTTCATTATTAGTGGTTAATTTAAATACTCCATCAGCTTGTTTCTCAACTTGTTCAACAGCTTGATCTAAAACAACTGTTTGCTCAAACTGACCCATTTGCTCCTTCAAATTGTCTACAAGCTCTTGAGCTCTTATTTTTGGGAAGCCTGCAACATCATAGATGTATTTTTCAGGATATAATGTAGAAAGCTGACCACCTAATTGTGGAAGGCTCTCAATGATTTTTACACTTGCCTGTCTCATTCCACCGTAGAAGGCAGTAAATAATCCAACAGGTCCACCACCAACAACGGTAATATCATAGACTTTAGGATCTTCTTTCATATCTCATCCTCCTTTAAATTTTATTGTGAAAATCCATAAACTTTCACTTGAAATGAATGACAATCCATAAGACAAAATTCTTCCTTTTTCGCAGTTTAAAAACGCATTGAATAAAAGTAGTATCAAAAATCCATGTATTATAAATTATACGAAGAAAAAAACATAGTCTTTTGTTAGAAAAAATAACTTGAAAAAATATTGTTGAATGGCTAATATGATCTATAGGTGTATTTATATATATTATACGTAGCAGATACCAAGGTATGCATTGGTAAGTGAATGTTTTCACAAAGTTTTATCTCTTAAATAAAAATAAAATTGTGGTTTTAAGTCGAATATAGTAATAGACATTATTCGATTCAATTCAACAATTTTAAAAAGAAAAGGTGGATGTATTTCGGTGAAAAAACCAAGAGTCGTTATATTAGGTGCAGGTTATGGTGGGTTAATTACAGTTACACGTTTACAAAAATTAATTAGTGTTGATGAAGCAGATATCACATTAGTGAACAAAAATGACTATCACTATGAAACAACATGGTTACATGAGGCTTCAGCTGGTACGTTACATCATGACCGTGCTCGTTACCAAATCAAAGACATTATCGATACAAATCGTGTGAAGTTTGTTCAAGATACAGTTGTATCAATCGATAAAGAAGCGAAGAAAGTTGTTTTAGAAAATGGTGAGGTTGAATATGACTATTTAGTTATTTCACTAGGTGCTCACCCTGAAACATTTGGCATTCAAGGTTTAAAAGAGTATGCATTCGGAATCACAAGCATTGACTCTGCTAGACAATTACGTGAGCATATTGAATATCAATTTGCTACATATAACATGGAAGCAGAAAAGAAAGATGAGCGTTTAACAATTGTTGTTGGTGGAGCTGGCTTCACTGGTATTGAATTCTTAGGAGAGCTTGGAAACAGAATTCCAGAGCTTTGTAAAGAATATGATGTTGACTTTAAAAAAGTACGTATTATCTGTGTGGAAGCAGCGCCAACAGCATTACCAGGATTTGACCCTGAGCTAGTTGAGTATGCTACGAATCACTTACAGAAAAAAGGCGTAGAATTCATGATCGGTACAGCTATTAAAGAATGTATCGAAGAAGGAATTATCGTTGCAAAAGGTGAAGAATTAGAAACAATTAAAGCAGGTACTGTTGTTTGGGCAGCTGGTGTTCGTGGTAACAGCGTTGTGGAAGAAGCTGGATTTGAAAACATGCGTGGTCGTGTAAAAGTTGACCCACAATTACGTGCGCCGGGACATGAAGATGTATTCATTATTGGAGATTGTTCTTTAATCATCAATGAAGAAATTAACCGTCCATATCCACCAACAGCACAAATTGCTATGCAACAAGGTGAAACATGTGCGAAAAACCTTGCATCAGCCATTCGTGGTCGTGGAGAAATGGCATCTTTCACTCCAGATATTAAAGGATCTGTTGCATCATTAGGTGAAGACGATGCAGTTGGTGTTGTATTTGGTAAAAAATTAGTAGGTACTAAAGCTTCATTTATGAAGAAAATGATTGATAACCGTGCTTTATACATGGTTGGTGGTCCTTCATTAGTATTGAAAAAAGGAAAATTCAACATTTTATAATAGTGGTGAAAAAGAGACGAAGGCATTTGCCTTTGTCTCTTTTTTAAAAGGTAAGAAAGTATAAAATTTTGTACGTAGTTTTAGTGTCTAGCTCCAGCAGTCTGACTTTTTGGCAAAAAGTCAGATGCCTAGCCCCGAAGCACAGGACGTGCAAGTGCAGTCAATGCGACAGGACGTCGCGTTTTTGACTGCCTCGAGGTCATAAGCCAATTTGGATAGAAGGCAAAGAGAGCGCCTTCTATTCCAAATCGTCTTATGCTTGTCGGGGCTGACCAAGGCGCTTGCGCTTTTCTTATTTCTCTATGTGTTAAAATAATAAAAAAGGGGGGCTCTATAATGACTGAATCCAAAAGGGGAAATGTATGGTTGGCTGTATCGGGAATAGTTACTAATCATGAAGGAGAATGGCTTGTTGTTAAAAAGAAATATGGTGGACTCAAGGGCAAATGGTCTTTTCCGGCTGGATTTGTTAATGAAGGGGAAACCATTGATGATGCTGTTTTACGGGAGATTAAAGAAGAAACAGGCATCTCGGCTAGTATAGTTGGAGTTGTCGGAATTCGTTCAGGGGTAATAAAAGAAGTGATTAGTGATAACATGGTCATTTTTTCATTATCGGCAGAATCAAATGAAATACAGGTACAAGAAGAGGAATTAGAGGAAGTAGCTTTTATACATCCTAAAAAGTTAGTAGAGGACAAAAACTCATCTCTCTTAATCACGAAACTAGCATCTGACGTCATTGAAGCAAAGTTAAATAAATATGATCAATTTAATCCTGGGGATCATTTTGGATATACAACATATACTATGTTTTTATAATATTCGCAAAACTATGATAAAGAGAGGATTTTAAAGAAAATCTTAAATGTATTCGCTTACACAAACTTTTTTGTCAGATTTCCTCCCTTTATAATTGTCAGAATAATTGGTATATTATTAAAAACCACTACGATCCTAAAGGGGAGACAGAAATGAACACAATAAAGGTTGATACAAAGGAATGCCCATATTGCTCTGGAAAAGGATATTTTCAACTAATACTAGGTGGCTCTGAAACATGTAATAACTGTGATGGTACAGGGAAGAAGTCATAAAACGTTCACTGACAAAGCATTGACTGTCTATCGTTAGTTCAGTACACTTAATAGTGGTGTAATGGAGGTGATAGGCATGTTGAGCTTACCGGTTTTATTAATTTCCATGTTATTATTTTTAGTCTTATTTTTTGGTATTGGATTTTTATTGAATATGCTTTTACGCATGTCTTGGATTATGGCTATTGTGTATCCAATTGTATGCATTTTCATAGTAGATAACGTCAAATTTATAGAGTATTTTAGAAGCCCTAGTGATTCATTCTCACAATTAGGGGATAAAATAATGTCATTAGCTTTAGCTGATTTATTAATTTTATCCTGCGGACTAATCGGTGCGATTCTCTCAGGAATTATTATTAAAATGCTTCGTAAAAGAGGCTACCAGATGTTTTAATATACTTATCAACAAAAGTCTGACAATGAATTGTCAGGCTTTTTCTGTCTTTTAGGACATTAAAAACTGCAGAAATTAGTATAACGCTAGGATATCCAGCTGACGAGGCACTTTCGCTTTGTTCCTTTTGAATTCAAAAAAACAGAGCTGGTAAAATATACTTTTCTCTATTTTGAATACTTTTTTCACAATCTGGGAACGAATAGATTTGTGAGAGGAGTGTTTAGGAAACATATGATCAGTATAAAGAGAGTTAGTAGAAGATTAATCATGACATTATTATTTCTAGGAGCATTAACAACAACATATAGCGCAATTTCAGGTGTTGAGGCTAAAGATCTCTCCAGTTGGTATTATAATCATAATGAGGATTTTAATGAAAAACTAGTTCATACACACACTGAAGCTGAAGAAAATGAAACTTTCCGTTTTCTAGGACTTACCTTTAAAGCTATGAACAGTGAACCATCGATTAGAACACAGGTGTCTTCAAGTGTTGAAGCAGTTAATCAAGAGGTTTCACTGGAAGAAGCAATTGATTGGTCACAGTATCCGACTAGAAAGGTTGTGGCAACTGGTTATACGGCAGGTGTTGAGTCTACTGGAAAGCAGCCCGATCATCCTAGCTATGGAATTACCTATTCCGGAGTAAAAGTAAAAAGAGATCTATATTCAACAGTTGCTGCAGATTTAGATGTGTTTCCTATTGGTACTATACTTTTTATTCCAGGCTACGGATATGGAGTTGTGGCAGACAAGGGTGGAGCCATTAAAGGAAACAAATTAGATTTATATTATGAAACCGTTAAAGAGGTTTATAATAATTGGGGTAAAAAGCAAATAGAAGTATACGTTGTTCAAATGGGTGATGGAACATTAACGGAACAACAATTAAAAAATTTAAACGAAGATGAATCAATGCAAGTGTTTAGGCAAAAATATATAAAAAATAAGACAAAAAGCTAATGAAAAAGCATTAGCTTTTTGTCTTTTAATTAGGACGGGGATAAATATCAGGATGCAACAAATAGGCAAGTTTTTGTAAACCAAGGATAAGCCGTGGAGAGGGACGGCAAAACAATGATTCCTCTAATAAATGGAGTTGGTTCTTTTGAACGGCTTGAAGGGTTTGTGCCCTTTCCCTTTTTAGTACATGTGACAATTTCATTCTAGATTGCTTAACTCCAACCCAGCATAAACAAAAATATTCTGGGTCTCGATTCAGGACATCGTCCCATGTTGTCTGTACGCTAGCTAATTCAACATCTTCAAAAATGTTTCTTGCTCCTGCTAATCTGCTTAGCTCAGTTAACCAGTTGATTTGTCCGGGGGAAAATATTGGGTTCGGCCACCATTCAAAGAAAATGGAAGGTGGGTTTGGTATCTCATCAGAAATTTCCTTATATGTTTGAAGAGTAGCTTGAAAATTTTTTATAACATCTTCTGCTTCCTTTTGCTTTCCGGTTAATCTACTTAACGTGTGAAGATCATTGGAGATATCTTGAAATGATTGAGGGTTAAAAACAATATGCGGAATTTTCCTCTTTTCCAATTCTTCAATGTTTTTTTCCATTCCAGGAACACTAAGAGAAGCTAACACTAAATCAGGGTGGTATGATTCCAACCTATCCATATTAATGGAAAGGTCTGGGCCTAAACGTGGAAGATGTGATAAATCCAGAGGCCAATCAGAGAAATCATCCAGGGCGACTAATTGCTCCTTTAAACCAAGATAAACTGCAAGCTCCGTATTGCTGGGACAGATGGATATAATCCTCATGTAAAGCCTCCTTACAGAACAAAAAGGTAGTGTAACAATAGGGCTAGAAGAATACCAGTTAATCCTCCAAAAAATACTTCAATCGGCTGATGTCCAAGTAGCTCCTTCAACTTTTTTTGTTTATCTTGTTCAGCCTTTTTAGGCCATACCTTGGCTTCCTCAACAAATCGGTTAAAGTCAAGAACAAGCTGATTAAGAACGGTTGCTTGTTCACCAGCGTGACGTCTTACTCCTGTTGCATCAAACATCGTAATGATCGCAAAAATAGCAGAAATAGCAAAAATGGATGAACCAAGTCCGTGATCAAGAGCAACTCCTGTTGAAAGTGCAGTTACAGCTGCTGAATGAGAGCTTGGCATTCCCCCAGTGCTTGTAATTAGTGACCAGTCCAGCCTCTTTGAAACAAAGAAATAGATCGGTACCTTAATAAACTGTGCAAAGAAAATGGCTGCCAGTGCAGCAAGTAAAGGAAAGTTGTACAATAATTCCAAGATTAAGCTCCTTTCGTTTTTAGGTCAGTTATGTAGTATAAAAACTCTTAATAGAAAGAGAATTGCTAAAAAGATTTTCTTCATTATAGCATATACATTGTCAGAATAAGGTGAAGTTTGGTAGTTGGATTTGTCATATTACACTTTTTTAAATATGTGCTATACAATAGAGATACATACATAATGGAGGTGCTATGATTGTTTAAAGTTATACAAGCAGCAAATGCAAGTGAACTTAACGATAACGATACATTAGTTATAGGGCTATATCAAAAAACGAGCAAACTCACTGGATATGCAAAAGAACTTGACGAGAAATTAAATGGTCAAATAACAGAGTTAATGAAGGACGGAGATCTCTCAACAAAATATAAATCCGTTACTAAACTACATACCCTTGGAAAACTTGCTGTAAAACGTATCTTCTTTGTTGGCTTAGGGAAAGAATCAGACATTACATTTTTTCGAGTAAAAAAAGCTTTTGGAGAATTATTTCAGACGATTCAACAAGCAAAGCTCCAACATATAAGTGTAGCGATAGACACGTTCATAAATGAAAGAATCAACGACGTTGAAGCAGCACATGCTCTTGCCGAAGCTTTCTCCTTATCAACTTATAAGATTTTAGATTATAAACAAAAATCAAATGAACCTGAAAAAAATATTGAAAATATTTCTGTATTGACTGAAAAGGAAGATAGCCTTGAAATGAAATCTGCACTTGAAGTTGGTTATGCTTTTGGTGAAGGAACAAATAGTGCAAGAACGCTAACTAATATGCCACCAAATCTTCTAACAGCTACAGAGCTTGCTTCTTATTCAATTGAATTAGCAAACAGATATCAATTTGAATACGAGGTTTTGGAAAAAGAGGATATGGAACGACTTGGTATGGGAGCTCTCCTAGCGGTCAATAAAGGATCAGAAGAGCCACCTAAAATGATTGTCTTAAAATATCAGGGAAAAGAAGAGTGGACAGATGTAATTGGACTTGTAGGAAAAGGAATTACCTATGATACAGGTGGCTACTCCATTAAGCCAAAGGATGGAATTGTCGGGATGAAAACGGACATGGGGGGAGCAGCATCTGTGCTTGGAGCTATGCAGATCATCGGTGAAATGAAGCCTGAACAAAATGTTGTAGCAGTAATCCCTTCTACAGATAATATGATTAGTGGTGGTGCATTTAAACCTGATGATGTGATTGTGTCATTAAGTGGAAAAACGATTGAGGTTTTGAATACTGATGCAGAAGGTCGATTGGCGCTTGCTGATGGGATTACATACGCAAAATTTCATGGAGCTAGTTATTTAGTTGACGTTGCTACATTAACAGGTGGCGTAATTATTGCGTTAGGAACAGAAACAACTGGTGCTATGACTAATAATGAGGAGTTTTTTGAACAAGTTCTTCAAGCATCACACGAATGTGATGAACCAGTCTGGCGTTTACCGATATTTGAAGGCGATAAAAAACGTGTTCGAAATAGTCAGATGGCCGACTTAAACAATTCTCCTGGTCGTGAAGGGCATGCCATTATGGCAGGAACGTTTATTGGGGAATTTGCTGAAGGCACTCCATGGGTACACCTAGATATAGCAGGAACAGCTACAACATCCAAAAAATCCGAACTTGGCCCAACAGGTGCAACTGGCGTAATGGCTAGAACATTAGCTACTTTAGTAGAGAATTTTGAAGTGAAATAAAGAAAGAGGACCGACATATGTGTATGTTGGTCCTTTTTTCGTGATTTTGTCGAAAATCAAATATATAGAGCAAAGCGGCAAATAAAAGTTCATCATTAGCAAATAAATACTAAGAATCGTCAAATAAAACTTCAAAACTAGCAAATAAATGATCAAAATCGTCAAATAAATTCTCCTTTAGCAATTGACAGGCTCGAAAAAAGTATGGTAAATTAATTTTCGTTGTTTAATTCTCTACCATATTAGTAAACTAAAGGATTTTGGGGGTTTTATTTTTGAATGCAGTCATTATTGCTGTTTTTGCTATGCTTATTTTAAGCTTATTAAGAATAAATGTTGTTTTTGCACTTGTGATAGGCGCAATAATTGGAGGACTAACAGGTGGTTTGGATTTAGCCACAACAGTAGATACCTTTACAACAGGTTTGGGAGGCAATGCAACAGTTGCGCTAAGTTACGCATTGTTAGGAGCATTTGCAGTTGCTCTAACAACTTCAGGACTACCAGATGCTATGGTATCCTCAGTTATAAAACTAGTAGGTCGTGACGGTGATACAAGAAGAAAAGCTTTATCAAAAGCACTAATTGTTTTTATGATCTTAATCATGGCTATTTTCTCACAAAATGTCATTCCTGTTCACATTGCTTTTATTCCAGTGCTTATTCCACCACTATTAAAAGTACTGAATGAGCTTCAAGTTGATCGCCGTTTAATTGCAACTGTATTAACATTTGGGTTAATTACTCCATATATGTTCTTACCTGTAGGGTTTGGGGCGATTTTCCATGAAATTATGCAAACGAATATGCAGGAAAGCGGCTTAACGGTTTCGTTATCAGATATTCCCTCTGCTATGGCAATACCTGCAATTGGGATGGTATGCGGTTTGTTAATAGCTGTTTTCTTTACATATCGTAAGAAAAGACAATATGAAACTCGTGAATTGGCTGGGCAGCAGTCAGGTCAAACTTATACAAAGAAAAGTATCACTGTAGCAGTAGTGGCGATTC
Organism: Metabacillus sp. YM-086; assembly: GCF_048059995.1. Lineage (NCBI taxonomy): Bacteria > Bacillati > Bacillota > Bacilli > Caryophanales > Bacillaceae > Metabacillus > Metabacillus sp. YM-086. The sequence continues at coordinate 9,273 of NZ_JBLUOI010000046.1, forward strand.
TAGTTTCACTTTCTGTACAACTCTATCTTTCTCAGAAACTTGGAGTAGAAGGAATGATCTTCGGTGCATTAGCCGGTTTAAGTGTTTTATTTCTTGGTGGTGTCTTAAAACGAAACGAAGCAGATTCGATCATGACTTCAGGTATGAAGATGATGGCTTTTATTGGGTTTGTGATGATTACAGCTTCAGGGTTTGCTAGTGTTCTTAAAGAAACTGGTCATGTTGAAAAGTTAGTAGAAGACGCAGCAAATCTAATCGGGGGAAATCAAACAATTGGGGCCATCCTAATGCTGATTGTAGGCTTGCTCATTACGATGGGGATAGGCTCTTCATTTTCAACGATTCCAATCATTACAACGATATTCGTTCCATTATGCATGGAGTTAGGTTTTAGTCCAATGGCAACAATTGCTATTGTTGGGACAGCTGCAGCACTAGGAGATGCAGGATCTCCTGCTTCTGATAGTACATTAGGTCCAACATCAGGACTGGCTGCTGACGGAAATCATCATCATATTTGGGATACTTGTGTTCCAACCTTTGTTCACTATAATATCCCGTTAATTCTTTTTGGATGGATCGCAGCCATTTTACTTTAAGCTCATGAGCAGAAAAAAACTTGGTCTATTAAACCAAGTTTTTTCTGTCTATTTTTAATCTCTCCAGTAACTCCTCATCATCCCATTCTAGTATATTCTCAATTACATCGGGATTTTGTTTGATGAACTCTCTTTCAAGTTGTTCTCTTTCATTTATATCTAAAAAATATCTTTTGATGACTAAAGCCTTCATTTTTTCACACCCTCTTTGTTTACTCTACTATCTTTATAACCAAAACTAGTATTTATTATACATTCATACTAACAAATTAGTAAAAATGTTTAGATGTGATTTCTTTCGACAAAGTCTTCTCTTGTCTCTATTAAATTATCCATTGTATCATAGAACTATCCTTTTTTAGGGGGTTATTTCCATGTCATGGATGAAGGAAAACAAAATACTTGTTGCTAGTGTGATAGTAGGAGCAATATGTTTAGGATGTTTTAGTGTCATTATGCTAGATATGGTAAATTCAAAAGCTGTATCTACTACCCAAGCTGATAGTGAAGAAAAAACATCAAAGGAGAAGGTTGATAAGGCTTCAGAGGAAGGTAATCTAGCTGAAAATCCATTCGGAGGCAAAGAGGCTACTGAGTTAACAGAGGAAGATATACTTAATTATATGCATGGTATGTCTCATCAAAAAGTAATTGCCGAAGAAAAGTGGCTTCATTATGAAATGACAACTGAACGAATAAACTATCTTATTGCAGTTGTTGAAAATGGTCAATATGAAAATGAAGAAGTATTTTTAGATATTTTACATAGGTGGTCGGTTGATGATTTCTCAGAAGCTGACAAAGATCATAATAAAATTTGGAGAATTCAAGGAGGTACAATCGGAGAGGCGACAGGCGTAATGACGGCTGAGCAAGAACAGCTTTACCTTGAGGAAAATAAAGGTTCAATTGAATAAGGTTAACAAAAACATGTTAAAAAACACCAAGGCTTTATCAAATGCCTTGGTGTATTCATTTAAGCCGCTATTCTTTTTGATGTTGCTTTTGTTACTGCAAAATAAATACGTGGAGCAATAAATGCACCTACAATGGTAAAAGCTACATCTTTTACAATAAACCAAGCCATAATAGCCCAAGCAGCTCCATAGGACATAGGAGCATTAATCCAAACATTTAATGCAAGCCACATATAGGTTGTGCCGACAAGATAAATAAGTGAGATTCCAACAAATGAGGCTGTCATAAATGTAGGAAGCTTCTTTTCTTTACTGAATTCAATCACTTTACCCGCTGCATAAGCTGCTACAATATAAGATATAATAAATCCACCAGTGCTTCCAAATATCACACCAATTCCACCGCTAAATTGTGCAAAAACAGGTGCTCCTGCAATTCCTACTAGTGCATATACGATCATTGATAAAGCACCAAGTCTGCTCCCCAATAATAAACCTGCTAAAATACAAAAGAAAGGCTGCATAGATAAAGGCACACCCGCTATTTCAAGAAATGGTGCCCAAGATGTTATGTTTGCTCCAATTGCCATTAAAGCAGCAAACATTCCAACCAATGCAATATCATATGTAGTTAATTTCTTTTTCATTGTTTATCCCCCTTTTTGATATAATCCTTAAAAAAAGAATAATAGACCGACGAAACATTGTCAACCGGTTTTTAGAATAGGTTAACATTAAAAATAAAGAGAGGGATTCAAATAAATGTACTTTGGTAAAAAAAGAAAAACATTTACATCGGACCGTGTACCACCAAATCAAAACGTAACAACAACCTTTCCAGTTTTACATACGGGTAATGTTCCGTACTATGAGGATATAGAGAAGTGGAATTTGCAAATTTATGGACTTGTAGAAAACCCGAAGCTATATTCACTACACGATCTAAAAACGCTTTTTCCTCAATCAAACTTAACTAACGATATTCACTGTGTAACAGGTTGGTCCAAACTTGATGCTAGCTGGCAAGGTATAAAAACCCAGGACCTTTTGAAGGACATTAAGCTTAAGCCAAAGGCAAACTTTGTGATTATACATGCTGAAGAAGGCTGGACAACAAATCTTCCATTAGAGGATTTTATGAAAGAAACAAGCTTACTTGCCTATGCCTATAATGATGAACCTTTAACACCTGAGCATGGATTTCCATTGCGGGCAGTTATTCCTCATCTTTACTTCTGGAAAAGTGCTAAGTGGGTGAGAGGGATTCAATTTACTGAGAAAAATCATCCTGGTTTTTGGGAAAGGAATGGATATCATATGCAAGGAGATCCTTGGAAAGAAGAAAGGTTTAGCTTTGATTAAGGAGTTATTATATGAGAAGCTATCCTGATAAAATAAATACGGGCAAGACGTGGGTGTCTTGTAGTAAAAGTGAGTTAGGATGATAGTTTGGTCTAGTCTTGCCCGATACACTCATAATGACCAAACTGCTAGGTGAATATAACTAATTCTTCCTAATAGTTTTAGTGTTATTTCGACAGTTCTAAAGGAATTTGTAGCAATTCGTCGTTAAATGAAAAAGGACGGAAAAATAATTGGGGTTTTATGCAAATACAGAATAAATATTAGGTCACAATACTATTATTTAGAAATAAGTCCAGGAAATTTTATCATTCCTGGGCTTACTTCTAGCGTTTCTAAGACGATGTTTTATCCTTTTACATCAATCACATTGCCGTGAGTTGGGTGTGGAGCCTGCATAACTTTTAATAACTGCTCATTACTTTGCTGTGAAGTTTCCATTACTTTTTTTGCTAAGGCAATACTAACATTTTGACCTAAGGATGCTTGGCTCAATCCAATTGATAATGCTGCAATATCCAATACGTTCACCCCCCTTAAGTTTTGTATCGGTTAGGATAACAAAAGTTAAAGTGATGATATAGTATAAAAAAAGAGCTATGCATAAGCTAGCTCTTAGAAGTAGAATGTATGTTGTTACACTTGCTCTAAAATATCTGCTGTTTGACCGCATTGTTGAAGAGCAGCTTCTACTGATTGTAATGAACTTTGAATTCTTTCTCGATTAGAACCTTGCTCAACTGTGTTAAGAGCATTTTGTAATGAGGATTTTGCTGTTTCTAATGCTGAACAAGAATCCTGAACATAACCTCTAGCATTTTTTTGCATGAAAATACCTCCCTTTCCAATTCATCTTAGTTTGTGAAAAAACACAAAATAATATGTGAGATATTTCTATACATAAAAAAGAGACAGAATATTCTGCCTCTCTTAACCGCTTAGTTCATTAAATGCTCTTTTTGTAATACTTCCTCAACTGTTTTGTAAGTGTAACCTAGGTCTTGGGCTACTGCTTTATAAGTGATTTCTCCTGCAATAACATTCACACCCTCTTGAAGAGCAGGGTTTTCATTAATAGCTCGATATGCACCTTTATTTGCAATTTGTAGCGCATAAGGAACAGTTACATTTGTTAATGCGATGGTTGATGTACGCGGAACAGCCCCTGGCATATTAGCAACTGCATAATGTAAAACTCCGTGTTTTTCGTACGTTGGATTGTCATGAGTTGTAATATGGTCAACAGTTTCAACAATACCACCTTGATCAATCGCAACATCAACGATTACAGAACCTGGCTTCATTGCTTGAACCATTTCTTCTGTTACAAGTGTTGGTGCTTTAGCCCCTGGAATTAAAACAGCACAGATTAACAGATCAGCTTCTGCCACAGCAGTTGCGATGTTCATTGGGTTTGACATCAATGTTTTAATTTGTGTTCCAAAAATATCATCTAATTGACGTAAGCGTTCAGCACTTAAATCAATAATTGTCACATCTGCTCCTAGGCCAATTGCCATTTTCGCAGCGTTTGTTCCGACAACTCCACCACCAATGATTGTTACCTTTCCGCGGTTTACTCCAGGAACACCAGCTAGTAGGATTCCCTTACCACCTTTAGGTTTTTCAAGAAATTGGGCACCGATTTGTGCAGCCATACGTCCGGCTACTTCACTCATTGGAGTTAGCAAAGGAAGTGTGCGGTTAACTGTTACTGTTTCATAAGCAATAGCCGTTACTTCGCTTTTCTTTAATGCTTGAGCTAATTCAGGCTCAGCAGCCAAATGTAAATAAGTGAATAAAACTAAACCTTTTCTAAAGTAAGCATATTCAGAAGGGAGAGGTTCTTTTACTTTCATCACCATTTCAGCTTCTGCCCATACTTTTGCAGCTTCTTCTATGACTTCTGCTCCAGCGAAGACATAATCTTCATCTTCAAAACCGCTACCTACACCTGCATTATTTTCAATTAACACGCGGTGGCCAGAAGCAACTAGTTGTGTTACACCACCTGGAGTTAAAGCTACTCGGTTTTCATTGTTTTTAATTTCTTTCGGTACACCAATAATCATAAAAAACCTTCCTCCTTTAAAAGCCAATATTTAAAAGTTTCTATTTATTAACGCAAGTATAAATAAAATTCAGATAAATATCTTTGTTTAAAAATGAGAAAGGTTTTGCGCCTTTTTGTGAAAAATCACAAAGACATTCGATCAAGCTTTAAGTTTAAGTAAATTGTGATTTTTTGATTCATGTTTTTTAAGTTTAATTCTGCTATTTCAGAAATCCTTTTTAATCGATAGTTCAATGTGTTGATATGAATATTTAATGCCTTGGAAGCTTCATGAACATTGCTGTCGTGGTCAAGAAACACTTCGAGTGTTCGAACAAGGTCTGTGCCATGCTGTTTGTCGTATTCCTTTAATTTATAGAGAGGGTAATGGATATAACCGGTTTGTTTTCGTTGTTCAAATAAAATGTCTAAATATTGATAAAAGCCTAGTTCTGAAAAACTATTTAAATTGCTTGTTTCACTTGGAAATCGCTTTTTTAATGAGAGAACCGCAAGTGCCTCTTTGTAGCTTTTTTCAATAAAAGTTGAATCTGTAAAGATTCCTCCAATACTCGCTGTAACGTCTTTATAAGAATATCTCTCATGTAATTGGCTAAGTGTAGATGTAGTAAATTGCTTAATATCTGTTAAAGCTGTGTCACTTTTTCCTGATAATAAGATAATTAGCTCATCAAAATCAATTGTAAAAAGCAAAATGTTCACTTGCTGAGTTGTTTGTAATAAGTATGTTAGTTTTTTTTCAGCTTCATCATTTAACTCCTGTGGGAACTTAAAGATAACAACCGAAAAGGGAGATGGTAACTGTAAGTTTAATTCATATAGGCCATCTGTAATTTCGTCTTCAGTAGATATATGACCAGTTAAGAGCTTCCAAAAGAACTCCTGATTTCTTTCTATCTTTTTGTTTTTTCGAACCTGAAGATTTAACATCTTGTTTTTTACAGCTTGTGCAGCCTTTTTTAATAGAAGTAAATCAGATTCTTGAAGATGTCTTTCGATTTCCAAAGCCCATATAAATCCTAGTACTTCATCATTTTTCCAAATAGAGATGGCAATTCGATTTCCAAGACCCACCTCATCAATGGTTTTCACTCTAATTGGTTCATCTGTTTTTAATAGCTTAGGGATTGTCCCATCTTTCCAAAGACTGTTAATCACTTTTTCAGGAACACGTCTGCCGATAATGGTGGAAATTCGGGCTTGATCTGTTCGGTCATCGTGTGTACTGTAAGCTAATAATCTATGATTAACATCTTCAATGGTAATCGGACATTGAAGCACTTCACTTATTTTTTCCGCCACATCCTCTAATCTTTCAAAATGGTATTTAAATGGATCGTAAGAACTTCCCGTCATTTTATCCCTACTTTATAAACAATTTATATATGTATATTCTGATTTAAGAGTAGTATTATGGTACATGTTTGTCAAAGGTCATTTGTGGGTGGGGGTCGAGATATTCTGATGAATAAGAATAGCTATGAGATACAGGGATGGATATAATTGTAATGAACGTATGAAAAAGGAGTGAAACTTGTGCACTATTACATCGTTACGGGAGCATCTAGAGGTTTAGGTGAAGCATTTGTAGAAGAAATTTTACAAAAAAATCATACAGTTATCTGTTTATCTCGATCAATAAATTCATCTCTAAAGCAGGTAGCTGAACAACGAGAATCTACAATACGTTTTGAAGCATGTGACTTATCTGACACTTCTCAGATTTTAAGCGCGATTGACAGGGTGTTGTCGACAATTAACTTTAAAGCAGCCGAACAAATTACATTAGTGAATAATGCAGGTACAATTAATCCGATTAAAAAGGGTGGGCATGCAAATGAACAGGATATTATTTCACACGTGAATGTAAATTTGCTTGCTCCTATGTTAATGAGTGAGGCACTATTAAAAGAAGCGGAGAAAAACTCAGTACATACAATTATCGTCAATATTACATCTGGAGCTGCAAATCGGCCAATTCCAGGTTGGAGTTTCTATTGTAGTACAAAAGCAGGGTTAAATATGTACACGCAAACAGTTGGTGCTGAGCTTATAGAAACAAAAGCAAATGTGATAACTATTGCATTTTCACCAGGAATTATGGATACAGAAATGCAAACAACAATTAGACAAGCAGAAGAAGAACAATTTTCTTCGCTCGAACAATTCAAGGATTTTCATGAAAAAGGGATGCTTAGATCAACAACATTTGTTGCTAAAACATTATATAACTTATTGAAGGGTCCCCTGGATAATGGAAGAGTATATGATATAAAAGAATTTATATAAACTTAAAAAGAACAAGATTTGTAAAAAAGATTCGCAAAAATTGGCAGATGATGTAATAATATCTATAGTGAAAAAAGTCGTTTTAACATAATTCTTACGTGATAATTTTGTGAACAGAAAGTATGAATACAAACAAGCAGAGGTGATGGACATAAAAAAAATAAAACAAAAAAGGTTTAGTACCATCATCTCTTTAACCGTTATTATCCTTTTGCTTCTTACTGTTATAAATTTATATGCTGCCTATTCATACATACAACAAACTGTTGATTTAATAGGTTCATTAGTACTTGATTCCAACATTGAGATCGTAGAAAAAATGAAAAAAGAGGTTTTACAAAATAGCATCCCTTATCTTATTTTTTGTGGTCTGTTTGTTTTAATTACCTTTACTATATTCATAACTTTTCAATATTTTTATAGAAAAGAAGAAAGATCACAAGTTGGAGATGCAGAAGTAACGTATCAGGTTGAATTTCAGTCAATGTTACATACAATGCGTTCTATTCGGCATGACTTTATAAACCATATCCAAGTAATTCAGGGGTTATTAAAAATTGGTAGAGAGGATCGGGCATTTGAATATGTGAATTCTTTAACTGCAGAAGTGGAAATGCTTGAATTGCCTGTTAAAGTCAATCATCCTGCCCTTTTCATTTTGTTACAATCAAAGTGGGTAAGAGCTCAAAACGATAAGGTTGATATGCATATACATATAGATCCTCATAATAGCTTCAAAAAGATGAATTCTATTGATTTGATAAAAATTCTTTCCAACTTAATAGATAATGCATTTGACGCAACGCTGGAGGGTACAGAATCAGAAAGGTTTATCAATATTGAAGCAAGAGAAACATCTACGACATACATATTTAAAGTGGAGAACATAGGTCCTGAAATTCCTCAAAACCACCTCAGTAAAATCTTCCAAGCAGGCTTTTCCACAAAACCTGAGAAACGAGGAGTTGCAAGGGGAGATGGATTAGGAATCATTAAAAAGGTGGTTGACCAATATGGAGGTTCGATTAATGTTAAATCGAATAAGCATTCCACTACATTTGAAATTAATATCCCAATCAAATCTTAGGAAACTATTTTAATAGTTTCCTTTTCTGTTTTCTAACAGAAAAGAAAGGGAAGAGCATGGAAATAAATGTTCCAATTCCATCTTTTTATCATATAAATATAAGAACATCACTAAAGTATAATAAGAAACTTGTAAGAAAAACTACCCTTTTACTTGAAGGGATAACATATATATGTTAGATTATTCTGAATATTAATGAAGGAGGATTACCATGCGACGAGTAAGTATCACCGATGTTTTTACACATCCTATTGCACAAAAATATTTGAATCGTTCCGGAGTTTCACACGCGATTACTGTTGCCCAATATGCTGTGCGGCTCGCCATTAAGCATGATGTAAATCCTGACATAGCAGCTAAGGCAGGATTGCTTCATGACATCGGACACTATGAATGGTACACAAATGGAGAATGGGATTATGAAGCATATCGAAAAAATGACATTCATGCCATTAAAGGAGCAGAACGGGCACATAAGCTTTTAATTAGACTCGGCGAAGACCGCAAATACGCTAAAGAAGTTGCTCTTGCTATTTTACTTCATACAGATTCTTATTTACCGGAAAACTCAATGAATAAAAACACATTACAACGCATTGTCCGAAAAGCGGATGAAATGGATGAGGAACCTTTTGGTAAACACCACTACAGAAAAATTAGCTATGAAGATGCCATAAAACAAATAGAACGACTTGATCAAGATATTGAGCAATTTATGACAGAGTATCGTAAAACAGTTTAGGTGTCTGTGGCATAGGTCTAGCTCCCCTCATATAGTGTAAATGAAAATAAGGGAGGGAGCTTTCATAATGAATTATCCTAATAACCAAATGCATAGTCATGGTGGCCCAGAAATGGTTACTCTTGTTGAGCCTTATGTTTATCAAACATTGCAAACTCTTGTAGGGAAAAATGCCGTTATTCAAACAACTCGTGACAGTTTAAGAGGAAAAGTAATGGATGTCAAACCGGATCACGTTGTCGTAAGAGTGGGAGATTCAACATTCTTTGTACGCTGTCAACAAATCGTTTCAGTTATGCCTGACTAATGATTGAAAAGCAGACCTATACGGGTCTGTTTTTTTATGATGAAACACTCATTTACATAATGCTAACTAAAAAGGTGACATAACTAATACACTTTAAAAATAAAGATTAAAATAACAAGTATAACGTTTGACTGTACGGTTAGGAGAAGATAAGATATTTGTATCAATTGTACGAGGTGATAAGATGGGGTTTTGCTGTATAAAATTGGTGAACTAGCAAAGGAAGCTAACGTCTCAAAAAGAACGATTGATTATTATACTCAAATTGGTCTTTTGAATGTTGAAACCATTTCAGAATCTAATTATCGTTTATATTCAGAAAAGGCTATTGAGGATATCCGGTTTATCGAAGCGTGTAAAGAACTTCACATGAGTTTACGGGATATTAAGGAACGTTTGGAGCTTAAGCGGCTGGATAAACAATCCGATGAAAAGCAAAAGCAGTGCTTAAAGCATGCTGAGATTTTGGCCTCTCATATGAAGCAACTTGAGCAAGAAATCAAAGAGCTCAAACCAATTTTTGATAAACTAAATGAAGATTCTCAAATGAAGATTTCTAATCAAATCTCTTCACAAAGCAAAGCTTTACTGAAGACATTACATTTACTATTACAATAGTTTAAAGAACACAAAAGTTGAGTTATGAAAAAGGAGGAGCGGAAACGAATGTTTTTCCACCCAATGGATTTTTTAATTTTTGCAGCATTAGGCTTATCAATATGGGCTCAATTTAAAGTGAAGGGTAATTTTAAGAAGTGGTCAGATGTTGCTGTTTCATCACATAAAACGGGTGCCGAGGTAGCGAGACATATTTTAGATCAAAATGGCCTATATCAAGTTAAGGTAGAGGCAGTTAGAGGAACATTAACTGATCACTATGATCCACTTTCTCGAGTTGTTCGGTTATCGGAACCGGTATATTATGGACATTCAATTGCTTCAGTTTCAGTTGCCGCTCATGAGGTTGGGCATGCCATTCAGCATCAGCAATCATACGGTGCTTTGGTGCTGCGTCATAAAATGTTTCCGGTTGTAAACCTAACATCTGGTATTGCCCCATTTTTATTAATAGGTGGATTCTTGTTAGGGCAACTAAACTTAATTGGTTTAGGAATCATTTTGTTTTCATTTGCGGTAGCCTTCCAACTTATCACTTTACCTGTAGAGTTTAACGCAAGCTCGCGAGCAAAGAAATTAATGGTTTCGGAAGGAATTATTACAAACAATGAAGAACATGGCGTTAATAAGGTATTAGGTGCTGCTGCATTAACGTATGTAGCGGGAGCATTAATGGCATTATTTGAATTACTAAAGTTCGTTATGATCTTTGTACAAGGTGATGAAGATTAATATCGTCTAAATTTAAATCTCTAGGAGGTGAAAGGAACTGTCTATTTTAAAAAGTGTAATAGTTTGATAGATACTCACGATTGGACAGTTCCTTATTTTGGATATAGTTAACCTGATTATTGTTGCGATTTTAATTGCAATTACCGCATTTTTCGTGGCGTCAGAGTTTGCGATCGTGAAACTAAGAAGCTCACGAATTGACCAGCTTATAGCAGAAGGAAATAATTCAGCACTTGCAGCAAAGAAGGTAACATCTAACCTAGATGAGTATTTGTCTGCTTGTCAATTAGGTATTACGATAACTGCGCTGGGTCTTGGGTGGCTTGGTGAACCAACGATGGAAAGTATCCTACACCCTCTTCTAGTCAGTTTTCATCTGAATGAATCAATTATAAGTGTATTAACATTCGTTATTGCCTTTTTAGTGATTACCTACTTGCATGTTGTGATAGGTGAATTGGCTCCAAAAACGGTGGCCATTCAAAAGGCTGAATTTATTACATTGCTCTTTGCGAGACCTTTGATTTTTTTCTACCGAGTCATGTTTCCGTTTATTTGGATATTAAACGGTTCTGCAAATTTACTTGTTCGAATGTTTGGACTTAAGCCAGCATCAGAACATGAAATTGCTCATACAGAAGAAGAGCTAAGAATTATTCTTTCTGAAAGCTATAAGAGTGGTGAAATCAATCAATCTGAGTTTAAATATGTGAATCGAATATTTGAGTTTGACGATCGAATTGCAAAGGAAATTATGGTTCCTAGAACTGAAATCGTAACAACATCAGTAGAGAAGTCTTTTCAGGAAAATCTTGATATTATGAGAAACGAGAAGTTTACTCGATACCCAGTAGTAAACGGAGATAAAGATCATATTCTTGGAATGGTAAATATTAAAGAAATCTTTACTGATTTATACTATTTAACACCTGAAGGCCGAAAAAATACGCTCATTCAAAAATATATTCGTCCAGTCATTCAAGTGATTGAATCGATCCCAATTCACGATCTTTTGATCAAAATGCAAAAGGAACGAGTTCATATGGCAATTTTAATGGATGAATATGGCGGAACAGCTGGCCTTGTGACGGTTGAAGATATTATTGAAGAAATTGTTGGAGATATACGTGATGAGTTTGATCAGGATGAGGTTCCTGACATTCAAAAGCGTGGAGAAAAACATTTTGTTGTCGATGGAAAGGTGCTAATCTACGAAATTAATAATATGTTAGGCTTAAGTATCGATGATGAAGATATTGATACTCTTGGAGGATGGATTCTGACTCAGAACATGGAAAGTAAGCAGGGAGATAAAATACTGTATGAAGGATTTGAATTTCATATTCTAGATATGGAAGGTCACCTGATTCGTTCTGTAGAAATCCAAATGGCCTCCCAACAAGGAGTAGAAGAAAAAACGCTTCAATTATTGGAAGCTGAAGAATAAATTCTAATACTAAAGTCAGTCCTTCACCAGGGCTGGCTTTATTTAGGTTAAAAGAAAAGATTGGTAAAGATCTAGTAAATCATGTACATTTGTAGTATATGAAAATTTGAATTATTTTGAAACAATTTCGAGGAATAGTCGTATATACTGTTAGATACAAATGTTTAATTTGCTTAAGGAAGGTTATAGATGACTATAATGAAATATAGATGAGGTCTATAGAAACTGGAGGAAGTAGAGTGTTTAGATCAAAAGTTCATTTTTGGACATTGCAAATTTTATTAATGTTATTAATTGTTTTTGTAGGAACAAGGGTTTCCTTTTTGTTTGAACCCATTATCGTTTTTGCATCAACTTTATTTTTCCCAATTCTTATTGCGGGAATTTTATTCTTCATTTTTAATCCATTAGTGAAGTTACTTGAAAAAGGAAGGGTTCCTCGTACGCTGGCTATCTTGATTCCTTACATTGTATTTGTTGGAGTTGTTTCTGGAATTGGTTCTTTTGTTGGACCAATTGTTACAGCACAGGTAACAGACTTAGTGAATAATTTCCCTACATACGTTAAACAGTTTACACAGTTTATTACTAATATGTCTCAAACACATTGGTTTACTTGGGTTATGGAGCAGGAGTATGTGTCTTTAAAGCAGATTGAAGATACATTGACTGGTTATGCGAAGAGCTTACCGGAAAATATTACAACAAGCTTCACAGCTGTGCTCGGAGTTGTAACGAACATTACCTTAACAATTATTACGGTTCCATTTATTCTTTTTTACATGTTAAAAGATGGTCATAAGCTTCCGTCAACAGCTGTAAAGGTTTTACCTTCAACATATCGTCATGAAGGATTGAAAATTTTACAAGATTTATATGAAACGTTAGCAGCTTATATTCAAGGACAGCTAATAGTGTCCATTGCTGTCGGGATTGGATGCTTCATTGGTTATTTAATTATAGGACTTGATTATGCACTTGTTCTTGGAATTGTCGTAGCAGTAGCAAATATTATCCCTTACTTAGGGCCTTTTATTGGTGCCGCTCCGGCTGTTATTATCGCTTTATTAGATTCACCGGGAAAAGCATTGCTTGCTGCTTTAGTTGTAACGATTGTTCAACAGCTTGATGGGAATTTCCTTTCTCCGTTAATTATCGGGAAACGCTTGAACACACATCCTTTAACAATTATTTTACTTTTAATAGGAGCTGGGAGTTTTGGGGGAATCATTGGAATGATTCTTGCTGTTCCAACGTATGCCGTGTTAAAAGCTGTTGTTTTAAATGTTATTCGATTAATCAAATTAAGATCTAAATATAAAGAAGAACTCAAGAATGCTGAGGTATAGGTTAGGAGAGAACCCTTTTCTCTCTTTTTCATATAATGTTGAACAATTAATTTTACATTTATGTTATAAGGAGGAAGGGTATGCCGGCATTAGTTGGACCTATCAAGCTTAATAGGATAGGAGATGCAGCTGTTTTTAAAGTAGGTGATACATTCAGTTTGTCACCTAAAAGTCAAGATGAGTCATCTGTTGGTGCAGGGGCATTAAATACAGGCGATTTTATCGAAGTTGAAAATGTGTTTGCTATCACAAATTTTGAAGATAGTGATATTGTGGATCAACCAAACACTTTTAATTTTTAAGATGTGTTAAATTATCATCTACTAGAACTGATTTAGGTGCCTACTAAATCAGTTCTTTTGTTTGTTGGATAGTGAATGCTGAAATTGAAACAAACATGAATTATAATAATGTCAGAGACTCCTGAAAGGATGAAGAATAGTGAAAATTAGAAAAGCAAATGTGAAAAATGGAGAAGAATTAATAACAAATGTTTATATTTATGAAAATAAAAAACAAGAATTCAGCATGATTGCCATCCCTGAAATTGAGTGGTCTACGACTGTTACCTATGAAGAGGGAAGAGAAGAACTTAGTGCTCGGCTTCAATCATCTTTATCGGAAAAAGTGGAATCTGATACTGCAGGTGAGCTTGCAGGTAAAATTGGACATTGGGTAGGGGAAATGTAAAGAGGCTTTGTCTTTAAGCCTCTTCTCTGTTTTGCTCTAAAAACGTTTCAACATCACTAATGTATTCCTCACGTGGGTACCCCTGGTAAAGGGTTGATGTTAGTCTTTCAGGATCACCAAAAAAATACCGTTCGTATTGTGTTTGTCTTGTTCCAAAGCTGCTCATCGTAAGATCCCATGCCAGGCGAAAGAGTTTCGCTTTTGTTTCAGCATCACATGCATACCCCTGACAAAAATGATCAATTTCGCTAACTAAGCTAGAAGCAAAATCCTCTTCTGAAGGTATAGCTACCATTCCTCCTGCACCTATCAATTGAATGATTTCAATCATTCGAGGGTAGAGCTTTGGGAAAATATTTGATGCAACAAATAGAGAGTGAACATATGGAACCATTGTCCCCCATTCGTCTTCCTTCGCTTCAAGCTCTGAGCGATCTAAAAGAGCCTTCATTGTTTCTAACCCAATAATCATTTCACTAATTTTTTCTTGAATATGATGATACTCTGTTACGTTTAAAACAGTGACCATTTTTTGTGCAAGACCAATTAAGAACTCTGTTTTTGTAATTTGTCTAATAATAACCTGGTGCAATGCTTGTGGTGTAAAGCTACTTCTTGCAAAAAGCTGATGTGCAAGATCATTGCGGTGATAAAAAATAACTCTTTCCCAAGGCACAACTACATTATGAAAGACAATCATCGTGTCCATTTCATCGAAACGAGAGGAAAGTGGATAGTTAAATTGGGAGTCGTCTTGATAAAAGGATTCACGGCAAATAAATTTAATTCCTTCTGCATCTGTGGGAATACTAAAACAAAAGGCATAATCATCGGTTTTACCCGTAGGTAAGATGAATACCTCGTCGGTCATTCCACCTTGTGTAGCTAACATCCTTGCACCGTTTACGATAAGTCCATCTGCTGTTTTTTCTGTTATTTTTGCAGCGATTGGTTGTGAAGATAGTTCCTGAAAATTTGTTGAACGATTCACTTGTGGATTGATAAAGCTGTGTGTGAAGGAAAGATCTTTTTCTCTGGCATCTTCATATATATTAAGTAGATTTTGACAAAACTCATCACCTTGTTCACGTAGAATAGTTGCTGAAGCTGCGAATGTCATTAATGCTGTATTTAAGTAATCAGGTGTACGTCCCATCATTCCTGCTGTTTTTTTTGCCCATGTTTTAATCATATATCTTCTTGCTTGTAGGTCTTCTTTCGTTCTGGGTTGCAAGAAAGATAGTCCAACACGTTCATTTGATGTAGGAGATGTAAAGGTCATTTTTTTATAAAAATCAGGGTGAACTTGAGTGTCATACAGAGATGCCTTTGATTGCATGGCACCTTTATAGACTGGGTGCTGAGAGAGCTTCCCTGAAATTCTTTCCCCCTTCATCCATACATCAGGATGTAGCTGATCCATGCGCTCCAAATATTGTTTACCATTAATTGCAGGCATTTTTTTCACTCCCTACCTATATGTCATTACTATATGAAAGGTTGGGTAGTGAGGTGAGCAGATCCATTGGATGAAAACGATGTTGGAAAATGAAGAATGATTTAGAGAGGAATGATGCTGTCTATGAATGAATAATGTAAGTAGTAATAAGAAAAATCTGACTGTAAGCGCTTACTTAAGGTTTAATAAATAATACCATGGAAAAAATAATGACTACAGATCTTTATAAAGGGTGTGAACACTATGCATGAAGACAATTTTTTTAAAGGAATGGCTTGGGCCACATTGCTGAGTGTACCATTATGGTTGTCATTTTTCGGATGGATGAAAATAACGTTAAGATTTTTGAGCCATTTATAATGGTTTTAGTCATACTATAGACCCGCAATTGTTAGTAAATAACCAAAATATGATTTATTATTAAGATAAATGTAGTAAAATAGAATAAATTGAAATTATTGGTTATTTTTTGTATCGGGGGTCAAAGCATGGAGGTTTTTGTTGCACGGCAGCCTATATTCAATATAAAAGAAGAAGTTTTTGCATATGAACTTTTATATAGAGGGAGTAAGGAAAATATATTTCCAGATATTGATGGAGACCTTGCTACAACGGAAGTCATTATTAATAGTTTTTTAAATATTGGTATTCATGATTTATCAGAAGGCAAACGTTGTTTTGTCAATTTTACAGATAGTCTGCTGAAATCCCGAGTACCAACATTTTTTAATCCCTCCTCTATTGTTATAGAGATATTAGAGAACGTTGAAATAAGTGAAGAGCTAATTCTTTCATGTAAAGAGTTAAAAGAATTAGGCTATACAATTGCGCTCGATGATTTTTATGTCCAAGAGCAATCATCCTTATTACCGAGATTATTACCTTATATTGACATGATTAAGGTTGATTTTATAAATACATCTAAAACAGAACAGAAAGCCATGGTTGAACGTTATCGTCCTTATAATATAGAACTGTTAGCAGAAAAAGTGGAAACGAGAGAAGATTTTTTATTTGCAAAGAAAACGGGATATACGTATTTTCAAGGGTATTTTTTTAGCAAGCCACATATAGTTTCAAGTTATGATGTTCCTTCTTATTTAAAAACGTATTATCATATACTTTCAGAAATAGCGAAGACAGAACCTAATATTGATAAAATTGCTTCTGAAATTGAGCATGATATATCTATGTCTTATAAGCTGTTAAAATTAATCAATTCACCGGCTTTTAGACCTGTTAATAAAATTGAATCAATCAAACAGGCAATTGTCCTACTTGGATTAAATGAACTAAAAAAATGGATTTATGTTATTTCATTAAAAAATATAAATTATCCAAAAGATATTAATATGCGAGAAGTAATTAAGTTATCCTTAGTTCGTGGGAAGTTATGTGAACAGATTGCCATTTATCTTGGGATAGGTCAGTCTGCCCCTTTCATGTTAACAGGGATGTTTTCATTAATTGATACATTGATGCATCGAAGTATCCAGGATGTGTTAGAGGACTTACCATTATCCGATGATATTCAAGATGCTTTGCTCGGGAAAGAAAACGATTTATATCAAGTGTTACTTTGGGCCGTAAGTATTGAAAAATCAATTTGGGATATAGAAGGTTTAAAAATACCAAAAGAAGAGATTAACCGCATTTATTTATCTTCTCTTGAATGGGCAACAAACCTTATGGAATTAGAAGAAGGGTAGATTACGAGAACGAGTGCGGGTATCTAACCCCGCACTTTATTTTTTTTTCTATATTCAATAATAATTGCAAATATTTAAAGGAAACTGTCATCAAACAGAGAATGTTAAAGATATGAGTGTACACATCCTATGACAAGTCCTCAAAATTCTCTTTATTCTAAGGAGGCTTGTAGATCGATGATGGTGCAGCCAACATTTTATGTGTTAGATGACAAAATGGTTGCGGTTTTTTCGGTATTAAAGGACAATTGCAAGGTGACAATGGAGTGTTTATATTCAAAAACAGGAATTGAGGATTACGCGATAGAGTATCATGGTCCTCAAGAAATGAAATCTCAGTTAATCGAATTAGCTGTTTCAGAGGCAGAAAACATTTATACAAAGACTATATTGTCTGTTTAAGATAGGTAGAGATCTATTTGGAAATAGGTCTCTTTTTTTGGCTGTTTTGAAAAGCTTTTCATTTGGTTTTTATGAAAACGATCGTGAGCGCAATGAAATGGACGATTTAGCTCAAAATATTAAATTAGGGCTACCATATACCCATAAAAACAAAATTACAGACGAAATGTTTATTTGTTAGGACTAAAGGCAGAAACTTAAATAAAAAAAGGTCGGTAAGACGAAGAAATATATAATTTGAACTATTGCGTTTGACTTGCGGCATCACGCATTGAGTCATAAGAATTATTTTCGGTGAAAAAATACCTTATTTAGATTAGAATTTAACTTATAGAAAGCAAACTAGGTTGGCCTTTACATTCGCTTACCAACAAATAGGGAGTGTGAAACTGTGAATCAACAAAAGATTGATGAAATGACACAGCTTTTATTAAAGATAGAACAAGAGTTAAAAGAATCAAAAGAATCGCTACAGCTTATAAATAAAAGTATCGATAAATATGACAAATTTGCATTTTTAAACGTATCTTAAGAAACTTGGGTAAAACCAAGTTTCTTTTGTTTTTTATTGACATAATTTGGCGGTTAGTTGAGAATGGAAGATGATTGATTTATTCAATGAAAGAGATTTTTAGCATGTAGTCATATAACCCTAGACAGGTGGTTGTCCAAAAGATGGTTGATAATGAACGTATTAAACAACAAATGATTCAATGTATTGCTTCACAAGTAAAAGAGAACCAATTACAGAATCTTGTTGTTTCTTTTATTAAGGAGAAAGACAACTTTCATTTTGCTCATTTGGCCATATTACATCATGATGCATTCGAGGGAAAAAGTGCAGAAATAGTGAGGCTTGCTGCTGCTATTCAATTACTAATCTTATCTTTTGATATGTTGGATGATCTTGAAGACTTAGATAATATGAAAGAGCCATGGATGAAAATTAACCCTTCCATTGCTTTAAATGCAGCAACGATGATTTATACGTTAAGTCAAAAATTGATATTATCATTATCTTCTCCATATAGAATTCAAATACTTGATGCATTTACTCGGTTTTCTCTCCAAGCAATGGAAGGGCAGCATATTGATTTGGAAAACTCTATATTTACTGAAGAGGAATGTATCAAAATGATGAAGAATAAGTCAGGGTCTTTAATTGCATTAGCATCTGTAAGTGGCATGCTTTTAGCTGGTGCAAATGAGGAAAAAGTTGAGACATATTCGTATCAAATTGGAATAGCTGCACAAATTGAAAATGACTTTAGAGATTTATTTAATCCAAATAAAAACGACATTTCAGCACAAAAAAAATCATTAGGCTTTCTTTACCTTCAAAAAAAGTGTAACGAACATGCTTTGGATATTATTGAAGGCTTTAAAAGTGAAAAAACAGTCGAATCTTACTTTGGAAGTTATTCAAAATTTAATAATAAACTCTTAAATTCCGGAACAGTGCATTATTTAAATATCATGAAGCAAATAGCTGTGAATAAAGCAACAAAATTAATAAATGAATTACAAATTAAACAGGACCAAATTGAGCGTTTAAAAGCTGTTCTCATAACTAGTTAAGAACAATTTTAAACGATTCTTATAATAATTTATGTTGAAAGGTGTTTATAATTTAGATGCGTCTTACCTTTAATAGGATGCTCCAACTATTAGTCATATTAAGTATTATCTTTGTCCTTTATATTATAATTTTAAATTATAAATACCCCTATGTTGGAGCTAGAATAATTGAAACAAATAATGAGCAAATGCTTATTTCTGAAATTGAGCCAAAAACCTGGGCAGAAAAAGTGGGTATTCATGTTGGGGATACGATCATTGAAATAAATAACAAAGATCCACAGCTACATAATCCAGCTGTTAGCTATGGTCTCCTTGAACAGATAAACTCAGTTAAGGTACTTAAAACAAATGGAATAACTAATGAATATATTGTTCACTCAACTTTATTTAGTAATCAGGTTTTGTTCATTATAATCATACCTTTAACAGTTCTTGCTTTATGCTTGTTTAGTATTTATTTTATTAATAAATCGAACAAAGAAACAAATCAACGGTCTGCTCATTTATTAATACTATTTTTATTAATAATAGCCATGGCTTATATTAGTGCAAGTGGTTCTTCAAGGGGAGATTTACTAAGTAGATACGTGAATATAGCATTATTTACATTAGTTCCAGTAAGCTATCTGCACTTTATTTATCAATATTTTAAAGAATCAGGAAAAGAACTTTTTAAATTTTCCTATATTATATTTGGTTATATGCTCGTATTGATCAATATTTTGGCTGAATTAGTCAATAATGTATGGGGAATGACCCTAATAAGCAATAAATTCCTTACTCTATTGTCTTTTCTTATTTTACTTATTTTAACTTTTAGTTTAAAATTTTCGGGTTTAAGAAAGATTAGATATTCAGAACAAGCTTACTTAGTCAAAATATTAATTGTTACAAATGTTTTGGCTTTTACACCATTTCTTATATTCTATGTCATTCCGTATGTAATTTTTCAAAAGTATGTATTCTCGCCAATATTTTTATCTGCTTTTTTACTTTTAATTCCCTTTTCATTAGTTTATCAATTTTTGGTAACTAAGATATACGATATTGAATTCTTGTTAGGAAGACTTAAATATTATTCAATACTAGCCATAATTCCAACTCTGATTATGGTTATGATTATGTTCACTTTAAAAGATAGCAATTCAACTTTTAATTCTGTCCAACTTTTTGTTTATATTTACTTAGCCATGGTGTTCATTTTTTATGTGAAGGAAGTTTTAGATGATCGCTTTAGGTTAAAGAGGATATCTGAAAAGTATAATTATCAGGACAGTATTTTTAAGTATACTCAAAGCATACGAAAAGCAAGTAATTTGGAACAGGTTATTGCACAATTAAAGCAAGTAATTGTAGATGTACTCCATGTTAGCAAGGCATATTTTATCGAGCTTGATAAGGTAAAGAATATTGCTTCTGTTGATCCCTTAGCAAAGGAATCAAATTATAGAGCTTATTTAAAGGAAATTAAAGAAGCTTCAAATGAAGTTGGTAAGATTGTTGAAGTAGATAAAGGTTTTGTTATTAATATAGGTGTAACTGATAACAAGAGTTATGTATTAGTATGCTTGTCTATACTGAACACACCTAAATTAACTCGTGATGAGGTGTCATGGTTAAAAACTCTCTCGTTTTACACAAATGTTTCATTAGAAAACTTTTTGAAAATTGATGAACTAATGCAACACTTACAAAAAGTTGAGACAGAGGAAGGAAAACCAGATTGGCTGAATAAGATTTTGTTTTCTATAGAAGAAAAGCAACGATCTCATTTAGCTAAGGAAATACATGACTCTGTTCTTCAGGACTTAGTTTCTTTGAAACGGCAATGTGAATTGGCAATGTTAGAAGAGGATGCTGAAGTTCTTAAAAAACAGCTACAAAGCATAAACAGCAGTATGACGAAGGTCATTAAAGAAACAAGAGAAACATGCCAGGAACTGCGACCACAGTTGCTTTATGATTTAGGCTTAGTTAAGGCATTAAACAAGCTCATTATGCAATATCAGGACATTGTGGATTTTGATATCCGACTTAACACTGGGAATATAAATGTCGCTTTGGATATTGATACCCAATTAAACCTTTATCGAATTATACAGGAATTGCTTATAAATGCTCATAAACATTCAGAAGCAACAAATGTTATGATTATTCTTGTTTGTATAAAAGATAAGATCGTTCTCCATTACGAGGACAATGGTATTGGTTTTAACTATGAAGAAATAGCTGACCAAAAGGAAAGAACAGGCCTTTCTGGTATTAGTGAACGTGTTAAAGCTTTAAAAGGATCTTTCTTAATTGAAACATCAAGGGAAAATGGATTGAAAATAGATATTGAAATATAGACTTGGTGAATACCAAGTCTATTCTATTTCAAGTACATTTTTCGTGTTTTCTTTAATTTTACAAAATCTAAACAAATCCTCAATATAGCCATGATATTTATCCATTAAGATGTTAATTATATCCTTTTAGGAATCAGGAAAGCGTTTCCTAAATGAGGAGGTTATAATGGATATTATGGCTGTACTTCCAACATTACTCTTATTATTTGTTTATTTTATTTTTGTTGTGTTTGTTCTAAGAAAATAGTAAGCATTTTTTTGCAGGATTTTGGCTGTCACCTGTGATTGAAGTTTATTTCATCTTAGACTTCTGTAATCATTCCACTTGTATTCTTTAAAGCCATTAAGTGATGTTTTGATCTTTTATTTTTCACTTAAAGAATCTCCTTATGATAGACTATAATTACAATTGTTTATATTAAACAAGGTGTATTATTAAGAGTAATAGACTATATGAAGGGTCGGGTCATAATGGATTTTAATGTGAAAAATACATTAATGGAGACTTTAGGAATAGAAGTAACCTCTGTTACACCTGAGTGTGTGATTGCCACAATGCCAGTAGATCATCGTACACACCAACCATTTGGGTTACTTCATGGTGGAGCATCAGTTGCCCTTGCAGAAACTGTAGCAAGTATTGGCGCTTATAATCTAGTTGATCATGAAACAGAAATATGTGTAGGTCTAGAAATAAACGCAAATCATATTCGTGGGAAAAAATCAGGTGTAGTCACAGCACATGCTAAACCTGCACATCGTGGGAAAACAACAATGGTATGGGAAATAAAGATCGTAGATGAAGCTGAAGAGCTGATATGCTTGTCCAGATGCACAATGGCAATTTTGAAGAAACAAAAATGAGCAAATCTTTTATTAAACGATGATATGCTTTGAAATTATCATGCATGCGCAGGAGCAAGAGGTTATCAGTGATGTAGAGTATAAAAAAGTAGATGAGCAACGCTCATCTACTTTTTTCATGTTTTCTTACTTTGGCTAAATCATCTTGAACACTTTTCTCCCACAATGGAACACCAATATTATATGCCGCCCTACTTATTAGATGTCCTGCAACAGGCGCTGTGATAAAGACAAAGATAATCCCTAAAAGCACTCTGGAATTTGCATGATGATCAATGAGTAAATAATACATAAATAGCCCCAGCAGTATACTAATGATTCCTAAAGTGGCACTCTTTGATGCTGCATGGTTACGAGTATATGGATCTGGCAAACGAACTACACCGATTGCCGCAATTAGGCTTAGTAACGAACCTTGGAGAATAAGAAAGCCAACAATAAATTTACTGATCTCGATCATTTTCAATGATCTCTCCTTTCTCCAGGTATTTAGAAAAGGCAACAGTACCAATAAAAGCTAATATTCCTAATAAAAGAATAACCTCAACAAATGCACTTGTATTTAGCACAACGGAGATAATCGCCGTTATTGCAATTAAGTTTATACCGATTGCATCTAGTGCAATAACACGATCAGGTGTTGATGGTCCCTTTACAAGTCGATAGACATATAAAAGAGTCGAGATTGCCACTATAATGAGTGAAATGGTCATGACTAACTTAAACATTAACGGCTCACCTCCTTGATCGCTTTTTCAAATGTATTTTTTATATCAAGTTTTGCTTGTTCGACGTCATCAATATCCATTGCATGAATATATAATGTTTTATTATCCTCAGAAACCTCAAGCACGAGAGTTCCCGGTGTTAATGTAATGAGGTTGGATAGTATCGTAATTTCCCATTCTTTTTCGAGCTCTGTCTCAAGAGCAAAAATTCCCGGTCTTAAATTAAGCTTGGGAGATAGAATGACTTTTAATACAGAGAGATTGGATTTAACAAGCTCTACTAAGAAAATATAGAGAAGCCTAATAATCGCAATCACGTTATAAAAATAAAATCTGTGTTGAAAAAAGCGTCTTAGAACAAAAAGAATTAATATCCCGAAAAAGTATCCTTTAGCAAAAGCTAAGGAAGAATAATCATTCGAAAGAAACATCCAAATGAATCCTAAAATAAAGTTAAGTAAAATTTGAAATGCCATATGATCTACTCCTTCAATACGGCTTGAATATAGATTGATGGATCAAGCAGAGTATTGGCAGCCTGTGAAATATAAGGTGAAAGTGAT
Organism: Metabacillus sp. YM-086; assembly: GCF_048059995.1. NCBI lineage: Bacteria > Bacillati > Bacillota > Bacilli > Caryophanales > Bacillaceae > Metabacillus > Metabacillus sp. YM-086. The sequence continues at coordinate 33,140 of NZ_JBLUOI010000046.1, forward strand.
TCAACCCCAAAACCATAAGCAATTGACAATACAAGCAAAATGACTATTGGGAGTATTAAACCCTTTGTAGCCTCTTTATTAACAGGCGTTTTATTTGGCTCTCCCCAAAAACCATGGATGAATATCTTCATTACAGAGTAAAGCACTAACAAACTTGAAAGCAGTACAACAAAAGCAATTGTGTATTCACCTGCTTCAAAGCCGCCCTGAATAATTTTTAGCTTTCCAATAAAGCCACTGAGTGGTGGAATTCCTGCTAAAGCCAAAGTGGCAATTAAGAACATCCATCCAAGAAAAGGGTGGCTAGCAATCAATCCGCTGAATTTCCGTAAATTACTAGTGCCTGTTATCGCAATAATTGTACCAACTAAGAAGAATAGTGCTCCTTTAACAATCATGTCGTGAACTAAATAATAAATAGAGCCCTCAACTGAATTTGGAGTATTTGCTGCGATTCCAAATAATATAACACCAACTGCAGTAATGATGTTATAGATGACAATCTTTTTAATATCCCAATAGGCAATTGCTCCAATGACACCAAAAACAATTGTTAGTGCTGAAAGCCAAGCGAGAATTTCGTGTGTAAAAGATGGCTCGTGATAGAAAATAACGGTATACACACGTGTAATGGAATAAACCCCAACTTTTGTTAATAATGCTCCGAATAATGCTGTAACAACAGCAGGTGGTGCCTGGTAGGAGGCAGGAAGCCAGAAGTACAACGGGAAAATCGCACCCTTTAAGCCAAAGATGACTAGAAAGAGAATGGCGATGACTGTTAATAACCCGGATTGCCCCATATCTGCTATTCTTACACTTAAGTCTGCCATATTTAATGTTCCTGTTACTGCATATAAATACGCTACCGCAATAACAAAAAGTGCCGAAGAAATAACATTCACTAAGATGTATTTAATTGACTCGCGAAGCTGATTTTTGGAGCTTCCTAATACAATTAACAAATAAGAAGACATAAGCATGACTTCAAAAAATACAAAGAGATTAAAAATATCCCCTGTTAGAAAAGCACCTGTTACACCTAAAAGTAAAAATTGAACGCCTGGATAAAAGTAAAATTTTTCTCGATCTGACGTTACAGATGAGAAAGCAAACAATAGCGATGTAAAGCCGATAATACTTGTTGTTAACACTAATAAGCTGGCATACATATCGGCAACAAGTACAATTCCATAAGGTGGTGCCCAATTTCCGATCTCTAGTGTCTGAATTCCGTTTGTATGAACGGTCTGAACGATCACAATGGAAGCAATGACACTTAAGAATGAAGCAACAGCACTTAGCCATTTTTGAACCGTAATATGTTTGTTGAAAAAGATTAAGAATATTCCCATTAAAAATGGGATAACAATTGGCAAGATAATTAAGTTATTCATATTGATCATTTCCCCTTAGTTGATCCATATCATCAGTCCCGAGCTCTTGGTATGAACGGTAGGCAAGAACAAGGAAAAAGGATGTGACTCCAAAGCTAATAACAATCGCAGTTAAAATTAAAGCTTGTGGAAGTGGATCAACGTAGACTTCTGCATGCTCACCAAGCAACGGAGCAGCACCTTTTTTTAGGCCCCCCATCGTTAAGATGAGTAAATGTGCACCATGACTAAGCAAACCAGTACCAATAATAATTCGTAATAAACTTTTTGATAACATTAAATAAACCGCAGCCGTAATAATGATACCAACAACAATAGACATTAAAATTTCCATTATTCCGTCTCTCCAATCGTTTGAATAATGGTCATCGTTACACCGATAACAACGAGATAAACCCCTAAATCAAATAATACCGCTGTAGCTAAAGAGGTTTTTCCTAGCAGAGGTAGCTGTACATAGCTAAATGTATGTGTTAGAAACGGAACATTGAAGAAAAATGAACCTATTCCTGTTAATACAGCAATTAGTAATCCAGTTGCCGTTAATTTCAGATAATCAACCTGTAGTGTATTGACAACTGTTTTTATATCAAATGCTAATAACAGTAAGACGAGTGCCGCAGCAGTCATCAGTCCGCCAATAAAACCTCCACCTGGTGTATAGTGTCCAGAAAAGAAAAGGTGTAATGAATAGATAATGATAATAAACACAACAATCTTAGTAACGGTTTGAAAGATAATATCATTAGTTTTTATATTTTTTTTCACCCTTTTTCCTCCCTTCTGACTTTTAAGCGAATCATACTAAAAATTCCTAGTGCCGCAATCCCTAAAACAGCTATTTCAAATAATGTATCAAAGCCTCTAAAGTCTACAAGAATGACGTTAACCATATTTTTTCCACCTGCTAGCTTATAGCTGTTTTCAATGAAATAAGTAGAAATTGTTTCTGATACACGTTGGCTATTAGCAGATAGAGCAATAAGTGTAACGATTGTACCAACACCTAGAGAAATAAGCAGATTGGTTAATTTAAAGTGAAGCTTTTTTTCTTTCTTTTTAAATTCCGGTAAATGGTAGAAACAAAGTAGGAATAAAGCTACTGATACTGTTTCCACACATAATTGCGTTAAAGCTAGGTCAGGCGCCCGGAATAGGACGAAAAAGAGTGATAATGAGTATCCAACTGATCCTAGAGCAATAATTGCAGTCAAACGGGATTTAGAAAATAAAACTGTCACTGTACCAACTACCATTACAAAAGCTAAAACCGCCTCATAAACACCAATTGGAGCAGTTCCTGCCATGGAGAATGTAAATCCTCCGGTTGCAACCAATGCAGTGCCGAGAATAAGAATAAAGAAGGTAAAAATATACGCTAGATAATCACGGATAAATCCAGTCATATAAAATCTAGTTAAACGGAATGAAGATTGATCAAGTTGATGTAATGCTGCATCATATCCTTTATTTAACGTTAGCTTTTCAGGAACTAAACGATAAACAGATCTCCATTTTGTAAGAGATAAGTACCCGATAATACCTAATGCAATCACACCTATTGTCATGAATAATTCAACCGTAAACCCATGCCAAGGATAGATATGAACATGAAAATGTCCTTCATCACCTAGTAGTCCCGGAATGATCGAAGCCATCGCAGGCTCAATGATCGTGTAAGCTAATATGTTCGGGAAGAAGAAGAAAATTACGACAAGTGAAGCCAAGATAATCGGTGAAATGAGCATTCCGATTGGTGCTTCATGTGGCTTCTTCTTAAGCTTTTCAGGTTGATAGTTCCCTGTGAAGGTTTTAAATACTAATACCATGCTGTAAATGAAGGTGAATATACTACCAACCCAGGCGATAATCGGGAATAATAGACCAATTGTTTCAATATTGAAAACGTTCATTTCCATTACACGGATCATACTAGTAAAGAACATTTCCTTACTGAGAAAACCATTAAAAGGAGGCAATCCTGCCATTGAAAAAGCACCGATAATTGATATCGTAAACGTAATTGGCATCAAACTCATAAGACCGCCAAGCTTTCTGATATCACGTGTTCCTGTTTCATGGTCAATAATTCCAACCACCATAAACAAGCTTCCTTTAAAAGTAGCATGGTTTATTAGGTGGAAAATAGCAGCAAGCGTTGCAACTGTATAGTAACTATCATCAATAGAGTCAAGAGCCAGTGCAGCTGAACCAACACCGAGCATTGACATGATCATTCCTAATTGACTGACTGTTGAGAATGCTAGTATCCCTTTTAGGTCAGTCTGTTTTACTGCATTAAATGATCCCCAGAACATCGTGAAAATACCGAATGATGAAACAATCCAAAACCATTCAGGTGTCCCGGAAAATACAGGGCTGAAGCGTGCTACTAGATAAATCCCTGCTTTAACCATTGTTGCTGAATGGAGATAAGCACTAACTGGTGTTGGTGCTTCCATTGCGTCTGGTAACCAAATATAAAATGGAAACTGCGCTGATTTTGTAAAAGCTCCAAACAAAATTAAAATAAGAGCAGGTACAAAAAGTTCATGCTGTGCTATATCCGGAACTTGACCAACAATTTCTCGAATGCTGAAGGTACCGGTCATCATATAGAGCATGATAAAACCACCAAGCATTAGGAGTCCGCCAAAGATCGTGATAAGCATAGACTTCTGTGCACCGTAACGTGATTTTTCTCGGTGGTACCAATAACCGATTAACAAGAAAGATGAAAGGGATGTAAATTCCCAAAAGGTATATAGGACGATCAGGTTGTCAGATAAAACAACCCCGAGCATGGCACCCATAAACATGAGTAAATACACATAGAAGGTGTTTAATTGTTCTTTCTCTTTTGATAGGTAATAGATCGAATATAGTACAACTAATGCACCAATTCCAGAAATTAATAACGCAAATAACAGTCCAAGACCATCTATGTATGCAGTAAAGTTAATACCAAGTGAAGGTATCCAATTTGCGGTGTAACTGATTATATCACCGTGCATCGTTGAATCTAGAAATTGTATAAAATAAACAAAGAGTAGGATCGGTAATCCTAGTACAAACCAGCCTGTATGAATGTTACGAAAGTACTTATACAGGAATGGAATAAGTATGGCAAGTAAAAATGGTGATAAAATTGCCACATGTAATAATGTCATCTTTTAACCTCCTTATAGTAGTAAGAGCAAATCTGGCTCAGTATTACTGAATTATTATGTTCCAGATTGTGGAGCACTATGAAATTATATCAAATATTGCTCATTTCAAGTTCATATGAACATAAAAATGATAACAAATTTCTGCTGACTTGTATATTATAAAGACCTTAAGAACATCCTAAGGTTTGAGGTGATTCCATGCACAAAACAAAGATTTTTGTCGCAGGGTGTTTGTTTTCATCCTTGTTTAGCAGTGCTTGGTATATAAATGAAAGAGTAAAAAGAGAATATGTCGAAACGATTTCATTTGAAGACTCAGCCATTCAATTAACAAATACTGAAACACCCATTGAATCGTTAACAGAGGAAGCAAATGTATTTGAAAAGTTTCGACCGCGTGAATATGTGCGCGTTGTACTTCGTTAACAGGGTGTGAATTAGTAGGCATCCTGTTTTTTAGTAAATAGAAATATGAATTTCTATTTATTTACATAAAGCCTTGTCAAAGAGAATGCGCTAATTCATAATAGGATGGAAACTGAATTATTTAGCAAGGAAACTGATTTTATGAAAAATACATACTTTACTAGTTATTTTCCTCTAATTACAATCTTATTATTTAGTGCTTCGTTATCGATCGTTACAGTCATGATGGTAATAGACTATTTGCAGGTTTTTGGTATTTATGACGGAATGCTTGAGTTCTTCTCTAATAGTGGGATTAAGCTGGCGTTATTTATCGTTTTTTCTCTTCTTTTTTTTATGCTGTTTTCAGCATTAAAGTTAATTGCAAACACCGTTACAGAGCTTTCGCTTTTGTTTTTTTCAAAAGATGTAGCCGGTGAAAATTTGACTAAAATTAGAGGTGGTTCTTCCATTTATTTAATAGGTGGGGCACTTTCTCTTGCAGCTGTTCAGTATCCGTATGCGATTATCGGTATATTTCTTTTAGCAACATTGATTTATTTTGTTTTTATCGTTTATAAATTTAGTCAGTCATTAACCTCGTTATCTTTAATAGGATTAGTGCTATTTCATGTTCTATTTTGGTTCATCTTTTTACTTGGAACATTGTATTTATGTTTTAGGCTTTATAATAGTGTGATGGCGAGCTTGCCTGTGTAACAATAAAAAAGCTGAGATTGATGGTTGATATCAATCTCAGCTTTTTTTTATTAAAATAGTCTTATTTAAAGTCTGTATAACTTGTTCGTTTCATTGCGCTCCAGTAACTTGCTTTCCGCGGGGAGGAAGCAAAGCCTCCTCGGCTTCGCCTGCGGGGTCTTGGCCTTTCCTCTACCTCCCGCAGTAGTCAAGTTTCTTCCGCTCCATTTCACTATCATTTTTTTAAAAAGTACAAATACAACAATTTCTAACAAAAAAGTTTTTAAGGCAAAAACCTTTTTCTATCCTCAGGTTTTGGGATTGTACATTGGTCTTTTTTGCCAAACCATTTATATCGATTTCTTGCTATAAAGTTGTATATTTGGTCTCGAATTGGTCTGGGGACTATTTTGAATAGATATAAAAGTTGCCAATTTCCACCTAGAATTTTACAGATTTCAAGAACAGCTGATGATTTTGTATAATAGCTACTACCCTTAATGACGACTAAACTATTAAAGTCAGTAGTTGGAAGTTGAAATTTTTTTAAGAGTTCTTGACCTGTGTTTGACTGCAGAGCAGCGAATTGAAACGTAGCTTTTTTATCGTATCGAATAATAAATTGAACAGCTTGATCACAAAAATGACACACTCCGTCAAAGAGAAGAACAGGCTGATTATTTGCATTCATATTTATTCCCCCCTTATTGAAGTAATTTTCTTATTTCATCATTTCTTTCCAAATAAGAAGATGTGAGCCTCTTTCATAAACACCCCTAATGTTAGCTGGCTGATCTTTCCCAACCCAAACGACACCAGTGTACTGATCTGTTAAACCAGCAAACCATAAGTCATGATAATCGTTGGAAGTTCCAGTTTTACCACCTACATAGCTTTTATTCATTGCAGCCTTTTTACCTGTGCCGCTTGACACAACAGCAGCAAGTAATGATCGCATCTGTTTGTTTGTCGTTTCCTTCCATACGCGAATAGGATTCTCACCCCATTCGTAAAGTGTTTTGCCTGTTTGATCGGTTACTTTAACGATAGCATGATTTTCATAATATAAACCGTTATTCGCGAAAGTAGTGTACGCATTTGTTAATTCAAGGGGAGAAATGCCATACATCATCCCACCAATGGCTGCTGGAAGGTGATAATCTTGTTTTGTGATTTTCGCAAAATCAAATGGCGCTAAGTAAGAAAAACCTTTTTCAATTCCAATTTCATGAAGCATTCGAACTGCAGCTGTGTTATAGGAGTATTTTAAAGCCGTTTCCAATGAAACCATGCCATAATTTCTTCCGCTATAATTTTTGGGACAATAGCCACCACTGCAAAATCTGCCTGCATTGATTCTGGATTTCGTAGTTGCTCCGGTTACATCTATATAAGGTGCATAATCCAATAATGGTTTAATAGAAGAGCCGGGTTGCCTATAAGCTTGAAAAGCTCGGTTAAATTCAAATTTTTTATAGTTTGTGCCTCCAGAAAGGGCGACAATTTGATGTGAGTGATGGTTAATGACTGCAGCCGCGCCTTGAATACCATCGGATTGAATGTAAGTGTTCATCGATTGAACAAGTTTATTTTGACGTTCACTTTCTAACGCCGTATAAATGATTACACCTTGACTTAAAATGTCATTTACACGTGTATTTATTTGGTTGTGATCCTTTAATCCTTCTTTTTCAGCAACCAACTGCTTTAACTCATGGTGAACATATGTTACATAATCTGGTTGAACATCTACTTTATTCTTTATTGATAGTTTTATAGGAAATTTTATTGCTGTCTCTTGCTCTTCTGCTGTAATAGCTCCGAATTCATATAGAGTTTGTAGTAATCTTTCTTGTCTTTCTTTTGTTGCTTTATAATTTTTAACTGGATCGTATTGTGTAGGATTATTTGGTATGGCACTAATAAAGATAAGTTCAGCTAGATGTAGTTCATGAATTTGTTTATTAAAATAATAATCTGCTGCCGTTCCAATTCCATATTGACCATTACCAAAATAAATGGCATTCAAGTAATATTCAAATATTTGATCTTTTGTAAAGGCTTTTTCGAGCTGATAGGAGTATAGGAGTTCGCTCAGCTTTCGATTATAAGATTGTTCGTGATTTAAATAAACATTCCTAGCCAGCTGTTGAGTAATGGTGCTTCCGCCTTGCTCCACGGATTCTGATTTTGCATTAATTAATATTGCCCGAAACATACCAGCAGCATCAAAGCCTATATGGTCAAAGAAACGCTGATCTTCTGAAACGAGATAGGTTTTCTTTACGATTTCAGGGATGTTTTCGTATTTTACATAAATCCGATTTTGTTGATTTGATGTTATCTCTGAAATAAGATTCCCCTCTTGATCATATACATAACTGTTTTGTGCTAAATCAACAGATTCAATGGGGATTTTTTCATCCAATATCGTACTAAGCCCTTTAATAGCTTGAGATTCTTTACCTGCCACGAAAACACATATGATGAAGATTGGTACCATAGTGAAGATACAAGTCCAACCAAATAAATGTCGCATACTGATTCACTTTCTTTCTACATATTCTGCTCTGTAAAGACACAACAGAGACAAAACTAATAAACAATATATATATGTTATATATCGGAAAAATTCAATAAATTTCAACTGTCAATTTAAAATTATACCTAATAATGACCATTGCTGAATATATTGTAAGATAGAGTATAGATAATCATCCAATCAATTAAAAATAGTCAAGGGACAATTCATTATTTTTGGAAAAATTAAAGTTCTTTTGAATGCATCGGTGATATAATAAAGAAAACTCGTTGATTGGCGAGCCTGAAAGGCGAAGCGTGATGCGTTGTTGCCCTTACTATCTTGATTACCTACGTACAAAAACTTTTCGATGCTGCGATTTTTTCTTAACGTTTTAAATAATATAACCTAAAGGAGGAGCGAAACAGATTGGAGGGACAAGAGCAATTATTATTTATTGATTTTGAATTTACCATGCCGGAAGGAAAAGCGAATCCAAAGGGCTTTTATCCAGAAATTATTGAAGTGGGTATTGTTTCTGTTAAGAACCAACAAATTGAAGAGCAATTCTCCTCATATGTTAAACCGAACAAATTCCCCTTATTAACTGAGCGATGTAAAACTTTTCTACAAATTTCGCAAAATAAAATTGATCAAGGAATGACTTTTTCAGAGCTTTTAGCCGTACTAAATGATTATAATAATGGATCATTTACAACTGTTATTACTTGGGGCAATATGGATATGAAGGTGCTCCGTCATAATTGCCAAATGAGTGGAGAAGAGTTTCCATTCACAGGGAAATTTAGAGATTTATCAATGGAATACAAAAAGTTTTTTGGTGATCGTAATCAAACCGGCTTATGGAAGGCTGTTGAGGAATATGGGAAAAAGGCTACCGGTAAACATCATCGTGCATTAGATGATGCCCTAACTACTTACAATTTATTTAAGTTAGTTGAAGAGGATAAAAGGTACTTACAAAAGCCATCCCCAACAACAATAGGTGATCGAATTGATCTGTCAAAGGTATTAAATAAATATGCAACATAAAGCCGAAATAATGTATATGAAAAAAGCTCAATAACAATATTTAAAGTAAAAGCTAAATATTGTTATTGAGTAAACATCTTTCAATTAATAAGGGAAATAGTCTTTCTCAAGAACTTCAACCCTTGTAAGGGATTCTTTAGCCCAATCTGTATTGATTTCTTCAAGTTCTTTCTTCATAACATCCAGTGCCTTTCTTAGCGACTGCTGATATTCTGGAACTTCGTCTTCGAATCGTTTAACCATCTGTTTTGGAACATTTGTTTGTTCATTGAAAGCCAATGCCCTTCTCTCGTGAAAAAATTGGACATCCACTTGTTTGGGATTATGTAGATCACCTTGTTGTGGGTGCTTTAGGACAGCTTTAACTTTTACTAAATAATGCATAGGCTTAATGTCAGTAATAACACCAATGTATTTACCTGTTTTATAAATTCCTGCTACAATATCTCCGATTTTCATTTCTTCCATTAATCTCACCCTCAGAAATTTGATTTTATATCTTTTATAGTACCATGAAGGCTTTAAAATCGCATTTGTGACTGTTTCTTGACTATACTTTTAATACCTAGTGAATTTGTCTAAAACTTGCTATAGTTAGGAGAAAGAAAGGTAGTGAACACATGAATCAATTACTTCCTATTTTTGGATTGTTTTTATATTTTCCTGAGGATAAGTCAGAATATATACCTGCTGCCATTACTATGATCATTTTTACTATAGCAGCTTTCTTTGCTTTCCGATTTATTATGAAGTTATCTAAAAAAGAACAAGAACAAGTAGAAAAATTAATGAATCAAACGAAACAAGAACAAGACAAAGACTAAGGGAAGACAACTTTTCATTAGATGAATAAGTTTATACATTGTGACAAAAAATACCCTTTATCCAAACCATTTCATTGGAGGGTATTATGAAACGTAAAACATTTT
>NZ_JBLUOI010000047.1:0-42181 GCF_048059995.1 Metabacillus sp. YM-086
AGTAGCTCAGTGGTAGAGCAATCGGCTGTTAACCGATCGGTCGTAGGTTCGAGTCCTACCTGCGGAGCCATTTTTATTATGTGGGGAAATACTCAAGAGGCTGAAGAGGCGCCCCTGCTAAGGGTGTAGGTCGTGTAAGCGGCGCGAGGGTTCAAATCCCTCTTTCTCCGCCAGAAATACATATATATAATGCGCCTTTAGCTCAGCAGGATAGAGCAACGGCCTTCTAAGCCGTCGGTCAGAGGTTCGAATCCTCTAAGGCGCGTAAAGTCAGAACTAACCGTAAACAGGTTAGTTTTTTTGTGTTTAAATATTGAAAGAAGTTTTATTTACTAATGAATTCTTAAATCTGTAACAATAAGTATTCAAGCAAGATATGTTTGATATACTCATCTAAAAAATTGATTAGTTGTGAAAAAAGATTGCTTTGTTCTTCAATGTTTAAATCAATTTCCTCTTCTGAAAATTCCCCAGTACTCTTGATAATTAGGGCTAAAATGTTACCAATGTAAAGTGCAGCATCCCCAGATTCAACGATTGGCTGGACAATATGATGAAAAAAATATCTCAAGGTTTCGGGGGACTCATCTAATTCCTCTTCAATGACAAAGGGGAGATTTTTCAACCTAAAACCTTTTTTGATTTTTTCTATAATCTGCTGAGATGTGACTGGTTTTTCCGTTTGATCTAATTCCGCTTGTTCAAAAGTATTAAAATGGGATCTATTTTTATATTTCTCTATATATCCTGGTGATATGATTTGTAATAAAGTTGAAATCACAAATAAGGACTTTGCTTGAATTTCAATTTCATCAGCAAGTTCAATATATGTATCTTCAGATAGTGATGGAGTAGCTATGTTAATAACAGGATTAATTCTTTCATTTAAGATAAATAAAATATTTTCATAAAAAGCTGTTAATGTTTCATTTAACTTCAAGTTGCTCCCCATCCAAGTTTGAATCTTTGTTAATGTGCCTATCTCAATACTTTTTAAAAAAGCAGGAACTTCTTCAATATGTAATTGTATTTTTAATTCTTCATAAAGCTTATTAAGCTCCTCATCATTTTCACTTGGTGGCTGTTTTGCATCTTCTTTTTCCATTACTCCAAGGCCAACTGTTCCCGTACCCTCTATTTCTCTGATGTTAATTTCACCGATTATAAAGCGATGGAGTCCATCACGATCCTTTAGCTCATTTTTGATGAGCTGTCCTAACTGAAGAGTTCCTGTGACTTTTCCGACATTTAAGCCTTGAATGTAATATTCATATACATTCTGTTGATTAATATATTGATTTAAGTGTTGAATATATTTATGCATATAATGAATCTGTTGTTGCATCTGATGGATAAGATCTTGATTAGAAGAGTTGGAATGCATCAAGAACACTCCTTATTTCACATTTCTTGATGTCACTGAATATACTATATAATTCTTATTCGACTGGAGGGATCATTATGTATTACGAAGGCAATAAGAAACCGTACGGAATGAGAAGAAACTCAAGAATAAAGAATAATAGTCAAAAGGAAATTCGCTCTCCAAGGGTTGATTTGTTTGAAACGAGTGATGGGTATTATATTCGTCTTAGCCTTCCTGGGGTAAAAAAGGAAAATTTACAGGTATCCTTTAGTGAGCATGATGATCTTGAGATCAAAGGGAAAGTTGTAACAGTAGTTCCTGAAAACAATAAGAATATTATCTTGCAGGAAATTTATCAAGGTCCGTTTCACCGTAGAATTAAGATTCCTAAAAAGGTGAATAAGAAAAATGTCAATTTTACTTATAACAACGGAATTCTAGAAGTTTATCTAACTTTTTAAAAAGGTGGTGGGAGTATGGTATTTGGTGATAATGAACCAGTAGGTATAATCTTTTTTGGTGGGGTAAAAATAAACCAAATGGAAACAAACGCAGCATTTTCAGTTGGGGAATCTTTTTATCAATCATTAGAAAGTCAGGTTAAAAATAACTTAATTGCCGGTCAAACATTTGGAGATTTTGATTTTAATAACTTTCAGCCAATTGCTTCTAATGTTTTTGATCCAGATGGTGTTGATACAATGATGCCTATAGCGCAATCATCTTTGGGATTAGAAGATTGATACAGAGTTCTTAGTACACTTAAAACAAGGTGTACTTTTTTTATAGTCTTTTGATGGTTATAGTCTTTTGTAATTATTAACTGAAAATAAATAATTCACCTGCAGTCCTAACCTGAGCAAGTGAATTATTTATATACGGGATATACACATAGGTAGGGGGGATAAGGTGGCAAATAATATGGATTCATCACATAAGAGGGAGCGTAATAAGGATAATGACTTTGGTTATTTTTCACCTTCATATCAGGGTCGTTAACTTGTGATTGATATGGACTCATATTAATGTAAGAACCATCTCCATATGCACTTCCAACACCATTTGTCGTTTTTGTTTGACTTGTTAATTCATGATAATATCCCTTACCAACAACTAAAGAAGACGTTCCAGCAATACTATATACTTTGAAGTTTCCGATATTGATTTCAATTTTTGGAATACTTAGTCCCTCCCTTGTTAAAAATCAAATGGAATTTCTAAATCTGACTCATGATCTTCAGCTTTTTTCAATACATAGGTGAGGATCCCGTCTTCATAGCTAGAAGAATAATTTGATGTCATTACTGATTTAGGGAGAAAGATTTCTCTTTCATATGTTGTTTGTGGAAGATCACTTGAGAGTAAAGTATCTGCACCCGCAGGCTTTACTGATTGATGCTTTATTTTTAATGTTAACACCTGATCATTTTGAAAAAAGACTTTCGCATGATTCAACTCTTTTAACCCGGGGCAAATGATTGATAGGTAAATGTTATGTTCACTTTCCCAAATTTCAACTGGTATTAACTGAATTTCCTTTCGTTTACTCGTACCTAATCCATGGATGTTACTCCAAAAATCATCATTTAAAATGGAGTGATATTGCTTAACCATCTTTTTTAATTCAAGCAAATTCTCCGGACTAAACTGTGACTGGGGCATTGCCTGAAAGGGAAAGCCATTTTTTTGATTGAAAAAACCCATAGGATTCTGCATAGTAGCCATCCTTTCGACTGAATAGTTATTATAGTCTATTCGATAAAGGCCTATATGTTCTGGAAGTTTAAGACAATATGTAGCACATTGTCTTTTATTTTTTTTTCATAAGTTAGATACAATAAAAAGAAATCACTTATTTAAGGAGATTCTCATATGAGTAGATTAAAGGACGTTACAACCCCACGACTTCAAAACTTTATTGAATTTCAGAAAGACCCCCTTTTTTCCTTTTTAAACATGTTGGATAAGGGGGATATTGTTTCTTTACGAACAGGATTTAAACCCTCTTTTATTGTTAATTCACCTGAGTTTGTTAAGGAGATCTTAGTGACAAAGGATTCTTTTTTTCGAAAGGGACGGACAACAAAAGTATTAAGGAGAACGATTGGTGATGGACTTCTGACTACTGAAAAGGAAGAGCATCGAAGACAAAAAAACTATTACCAGCCGATTTTCTATAAAGAACGTTTAAATCATTATGCGATGACAATGGTTGAGGAAACGAAGAAGCTTGTTGAAACGCTTCATCATAGAAAGAATTGCAACCTAAGTGATGAAATGATGCAGTTAACATTAGTAATTATTTCAAAAGTTATGTTTGCAACAGATTTAGAGAAAAACAAAGAGCTGCTTGCAAAAGCGGTTAGTGAAACGATTGAGCAAACTGCCCACACCTTATTGTCTCCTGTTATTTTACCGTTAAATGTTCCAACAAAAAGACATAAAATACATAAAAAGGCGATTTGTAAGCTTGAAAACATGATTTATGAAATTATCAAGCAAGCGAAGGAGAATCCGGAAAACTACCAAAAGACAATGGTTGGGATGATGTTGGATACAACACTTGCTACAGGTGAAAGAATATCTGATGAAGAAATACGGAATCAAATGATGACAATGCTCCTTGCAGGTCATGAAACCTCAGCCAATTTATTAACGTGGATTTTTTATGCTCTAAGTCAAAACCCTGAGGTAGAACGTAAATTTCATGAAGAGATTGATGCTATTTCTTTATTGGAAGAATCACCATTTGAGGTTTATAGTAAGCTAGCATATACTCAGCAAATGATGAAAGAAGCACTTCGCTGTTTCCACCTGCTTGGCTTATATACAGAGAGGCAGATAAAGATGTGGAGTTATTAGGGGAGACGTTTAAAGAAGGAAGCACTTTTATGATTTGTTCTTATGCCATTCATCGTAATCATGAGATGTTCCCAAATCCAGAGGAGTTTCAGCCTGATCGGTTTGCGAGTGGATCTAATGAGAACATTCCTCCATTTGCTTATTTTCCCTTTGGAGGGGGCTCCCGAAGCTGCATTGGATATAAGTTTGCCGTTATGGAAACGGTCTTAATATTAGCGATTATAGGAAGAAAGTATAAATTTCGACATATTGAAGGTGAACAGGCTATACCTGATCCACTTGTTTCCCTTCGAATAAAGGATGGTCTTAGAATGGAGATAATTGAACGTTAGCTAAAGGGGGAGATAGGGTGTTAAGGGATGTTGTCATTATTGGTGGTGGTCTAACAGGTGTAATGGCTGCTAGAACTTTAAAAGAAAATGGTGTAGATGATGTGTTGGTCATTGAAAAAGGAAAAAGTCTTGGAGGAAGAATGGCAACAAGACGTATTGGAGAAGGCAGGGTTGATCATGGTGCTCAATTCTTTACAGTACGAACAAAGCATTTCCAATCCTTTGTGGAAGAGTGGGAGAAAAATGATTTCGTAAGCAAATGGTTCGGCAAAACCTACTCACGTTATAAAAGTAATAATGGAATGAACAGTCTCGTAAAAAAACTTGGTGAAAACCTGGAAGTGATATTTAATACAAAAGTTATTAACATTCAAAATGCCGAGGATCATTACTTATTACTAACTGATTGTCACACAAAAATTGCTGCAAAAGCGGTGATCATAACTGCGCCAGTACCACAATCAGTAGAATTGCTTCATAATTTAGAAATAGATCATAGGTTTAATAAGATGCTAAAAAATGTTACGTATCATCCTTGCTTTGTATTATTAGCATCTTTACCTACTTCATCTACTCTCCCAGAGGTAGGAATTCTTAATGAAAACTTGCCTGATGGACTCGACCGCATTGTTGATCATAAGAAAAAGGGAATTTCAAGTCTTACAACTCTTAGTATATACACAACAGGGCAATGGGCAAAAAATCATTATCATTTAGAAGATCATGAAATTAAGGCACTTCTTCTAGAGAGCTTAAAGCCTGTTTTACAGAAAGAAAAAATCATAGAGCTACAGCTAAAGAGGTGGAGATACTCAGAAGCGACTTCAACAATAAAACATCCTTTCTTAGATCTTGAACAAACATTCCCCTTATTTTTGGCTGGTGATGTGTTTTTACATAAAGATGATCGTAGTGGGCGAACACGGGTTGAGAGTGCATTTCTATCAGGGGTTGCCGCAGGGGAAGAGATGGCGAGAAGAATGGTGAATAAATTAAATTTAAAATTTTCTGGAAATTAATGTTACATTTTATAACATGAATGTGGAATACATCTTTTACCTTCTGTATATTGAAATTAACAAAAACAAAAGGTAAAGGAGCTGGCGAAATGATCAAAAATCAAGTAGGCTTTTTCACTTTCATTATTTTAACTGTAAGGACTGTTTTAACTTATTGATATTGAAGAGACAAAGTAGGTGTGTATCTAATACACACCTTTTAAATTGCCCTTTATAATTACTCGAATTGAGTCCTACACCAAACTTAGGGTAAAATAATTAAAAAAGGATGCAGAAAAAGGTGTATTAATTGAAGAACTATATCGTGGTTGGAGCGGGAATTCTCGGTGCATCAGCTGCTTATCATTTAGCTAAAGCTGGTGCTCAAGTTACTGTTATAGATAGAAAAGATAAGGGACAGGCTACAGATGCGGCTGCTGGTATTGTTTGTCCATGGTTGTCTCAACGACGGAACAAAGCATGGTATCAAATGGTCAAAGGTGGAGCTCGCTATTATCCGGAATTAATAAAGAAATTAGAAGATGATGGTGAAACAGAAACAGGTTATAGCAAAGTCGGAGCAATTAGTTTGCATAAAGATCCAGCAAAGCTTGAAAAAATGGCAGAACGAGCTGCTAAACGAAGAGAAGATGCACCGGAAATCGGTGAAATTAACATATTATCACCTGAAGACACACAGTCTTTATTTCCACCCCTATCATCAGAATACGGTTCTGTTCATGTAAGTGGGGGAGCACGGGTCAATGGAAGAGCACTTCGTTCAGCATTAGTCAGGGCAGCAAAAAAGAACGGTGCTACTTTTATTGAAGAAAATGCTGTTTCATTAGTTCAAGATAAAAAGCATATTACCGGGGTTCGTGTTAATAAACAAGTTATTGAGGCTAATCAAGTGATTATAACCGGTGGTGCTTGGTCAGAGGAGTTATTAAGTCCATTAGGGATAAACTTTATCGTTAAGCCACAAAAAGCACAAATTATTCATCTTCATATCGAGAACGTAGATACAAGCTCTTGGCCAGTCGTGATGCCACCTAACAATCAATATATTCTTTCTTTTGAAGAAGGTAGGGTTGTAGTAGGTGCAACACATGAGGATGATGTTGGTTTTGACCTTCGTGTAACAGCAGGTGGAGTTTATGAAATATTAAGTAAAGCTCTTGAGGTAGCACCAGGTTTAGATGAAAGCTCTATGGTAGAAACAAGAGTGGGATTCCGTCCATTTACACCTGGATTTCTCCCAGTTATTGGTCCAATACAAGGGTATGATGGTTTATTAGTAGCAAATGGGTTGGGAGCCTCGGGATTAACGAGTGGTCCATTTCTTGGTTTAGAGCTTGCTAATCTTGCTATGGGAAAAGAAACTGAATTAGAGCTTCAATTGTATAGCCCTGAAAATGCAATAGAATAGGGAAAAGGTGAGCCGTAATTAGCTCACCTTTATTGTTAACGTCGATGTTGGACAAGGTCAATGGCACCTAATACTACGTGGGCAAGACCAAAACCAAAAACAGTATTTGCGACCATTTTATTAGAACCGCGTCTTTGTTTTAATGCATATCCAGTAGCAGTAACAGCTGAACCTAATGCAGTTGGTATTAATCCTTCACGAATATTCATGTCATTTTCCCCCACATCGTTGTTATTGGTGTAATAAACACCATGATTAGCATGTGCATCTTCCTAGGAATATATGTAGAGTACATTTTAAATCGTATAGACCATTACCTTCAAAGTGAAAAGACTTAATTGATATAAAAAGTAAACACTAAAGCCTACAAAGGTAAAAAAGATTAATAAGATAGCTGGTATAAAACTTTTTATCATTTTTATTTCCTCGCAATCTACTAAGTTAATAGTATCATCTTTGCCATTTTTACTATTTTTATACATAGTAGATTTAAGATTTTTAATGGAATAATTTATATTGAAGCAGTACTTAATTTTTAGCAATAAGAATAAAATTTTTTATATAACCCTTGATCTTTTTTTACCCAACATTATATAATGACATCATAAGTTAACCGTTTAACCGGGAGGCAATATGAATCAAAAAATGACAATACGTGATGTAGCTAAACACGCTGGAGTTTCGGCTGCTACGGTGTCCTACGTACTCAATGGAGTAAACAAGGTATCAGAGGAAACGAAAGATCGTGTATTACAGGCTATTGAACAATTAAACTATCAACCGGATTTTACCGCGATCAGTTTATCGAAAAGAAAGTCTAAGATGATTGGTGTGATTATGCCATTAGTTGAAGATACATTAGCACCGATTTTAAAGGAAAATCCTTATGTTAGCGAATTGTTAAGTGGTGTTGAATATACTTGTCGAAAAAATGGATATGATTTTGTTATCTCCGGTATCTCTAAAGCGGAGGAATGCAAAAACTGGATCATGAAGCGAAACTTAGATGCCCTTTTGGTTTTAGGCAAGTTTCCTCTTAATGTATTCGAAAAAATGAAACCGCTATCTATTCCGCTAGTGTTTGTCGATTCGTTTGAGGAGTATGCTGATGCATACCATAATATTCGCATCAATGACGAGCTAGGTGGATATTTGGGCACAAAGCATTTAATCGATAATGGTCACACTCAAATCTGCTTTATACCAAATGGAAAGATAGATAGTGCGGTAGACGGCCAACGTTTTTTAGGTTTTAAGCGGGCTCTTAAGGAAGCTAGTATTCCTTTTAATAAAGAAATGGTTGTTGAAGGAAAGTTAAATACCTTTGAAAATGGATATTCCATTGGAATGGAATTAATGAAAAAACAAGATATAACAGCTATTTTTACCTCTTCTGATATTACTGCATTAGGAATCATTAAATCACTTAACGATCATAAAAAAAGAATTCCTGAAGACTATGCAATTGTTGGATTCGATGACTTGATGATTAGTAAATTTTCTTCACCGAGCTTAACGACAATACGTCAGGATGTTTTTCGAAAAGGATCAATTGCAGCAGAAACATGTATCACTGTGATTGAAAGTGAGGATGTACACCCTGAGCAGATTATGCTCCCTGTTGAACTCGTTGTCAGGGATTCGACTAAAGGAAAGTCAGACATTTAAGGAGGTGAGCTCATCTAATCGGAGAAATAGATATGGTTTGTTAACCGGTTCACTAACTTCATTGTTTTAGATGTAACAAATGAAGCTGTATTCAAGAGATAAGTTTAACAGATAACTAGTAAAAATTTGAATATGATAAATGATATACAATAACATCATGATAAAAAATACGATTAGATTAGGATGAATACAATGACTAAAGTTACAGTATGGAATGAAAACAGACATGAAAAGAAAAATCCCGTAGTTAGCGAGATTTATCCAAAGGGAATCCACGGTGCAATTGCTGATTTTCTACAACAAGACAACAATGAAGTGAAAACGGCTACATTAGATGAGCCGCAGCACGGACTAACAGATGAGGTTTTAGAAAATACTGATGTACTCGTTTGGTGGGGGCATCTTGCACATGATGAAGTAGAGGACTCAATCGTCGAAAAGGTTGCGCAAAGAGTGCTAGATGGAATGGGACTTATTGTGTTGCATTCAGGACATTTTTCTAAGATTTTCAAAAAATTAATGGGAACAAGCTGTGATTTAAAATGGCGTGAAGCTGATGATAAAGAACGACTTTGGGTTGTAGACCCTAGTCATCCAATTGCAGAAGGAATTGGAGAGTATATTGAACTCGAAAAAGAAGAAATGTATGGTGAGCACTTCGATATTCCTGCACCGGACGAGTTGATCTTTACAAGCTGGTTTGAGGGTGGAGAGATCTTTAGAAGTGGATGTACTTTTAAACGTGGTAATGGTCAGATATTCTACTTCCGTCCAGGTCATGAAACATACCCAACATACCATAACGAGCAAATACAAACTGTAATTAAAAATGCTGTTAAATATGTAAAGCCTGTTAACCGTAAACGTCCTGTTTATGGAAATGCTAAGCCATTAGAAACAATCTCAGCTAAGTAATTTATAAAAAATAAGAAAAATTCATTACACATATTAGGAGGAATTATTAATGGGAAAATTAAGAGTTGGTGTAATTGGTTGTGGTAGTATTGCTCAGTATCGTCACTTACCTGAATATGCTTCAAATCAACATGTAGAGCTAGTGGCTGTGTGTGATATTGTAGAAGATCGTGTAAAAGAAATTGCTAATAAATATGGTGCAAAAGCATTTACTGATTATAAAGAGCTTATCCATAGTGGAGAGGTAGATGTTGTTAGTGTATGTACACCTAACTATTTACACGCGCCTGTAACAATTGAAGCTCTAAATAATGGACTTCATGTATTATGTGAAAAGCCAATGGCAACTTCTCAAGAGGAAGCAGATGCAATGATTGAAGCGGCTAAGAAAAATGATAAAAAACTAATGATTGCTCATAATCAGCGTTTTGTACGTTCACATCAAATTGCTCGAGAATTAATTGAAAGCGGTTCTATTGGAAAAATTTACAGCTTTAGAACTGCATTTGGACATCCTGGTCCAGAGGGCTGGAGCCAAGATGGAAGAGATAGCTGGTTCTTTGAAAAGGAAAAAGCTTATATCGGGGCAATGGGTGATTTAGGTGTTCATAAAACGGACTTAATGCGCTATTTACTAGGTGAAGAAATTGTTGAGGTTGGAGCATTCATTGAGACATCAGCTAAAGAATTTGCAGATGTTGATGACACGGCTGTTTGTGCCCTTAAAACGGAAAGTGGCATTATTGGAACACTTGCAGCAAGCTGGTCCTACACAGCAAAAGAAGATAACTCAACAATTATTTATGGTGAAAAGGCAATTATTCGTTTAGAGGATAATCCAACTTATTCATTAGTTGTTCAATATACAAATGGTGAAGTAGTAAAGTATGAGCTTGGAAAAATTCAATCAAACGATGAAGGTGGTCAAAACTCTTCACATGTTATTGATCATTTTATTTCAAGTGTTGTTGAAAACAAAGAGCCTCTAATCACTGGAGAAGAAGGTATGAAATCGTTAGCTGTTATTATTGCTGCACTTAAATCAAACGAAACAAAAACAATTGCAAAAGTATTTGAGTGATGAAAATGAGTGAACTAAAGATTGGAATAATCGGAGTCGGTGGTATTGCACAAGGCCGACATATCCCAGCTTTTCAAAGCTTTGAGGATTGTGTAATTACAGCTGTAAGTGATGTTAACAAAGAAAGAGCACAAGAAGCAGCAGATAAATTTAAAATTGAGCTGGTATTTGAAAACTATCAGGATATGTTTCAACATGTTGATGCTGTCGTTATTTGTACGCCGAATAAATTTCACGCTGAAATGACAATTGCAGCATTTGAAGCAGGAGTTCATGTTCTATGTGAAAAGCCAATGGCACTTACAGCAGAAGAATGTGAAGCGATGCTTGAAGCTTCAAAACGAACAAATAAAGTGTTAGCGATTGCTTATCATTATCGTTTTATGAAAAATTCACAGGCAGCAAAGAAAATGATGAGAGATGTCGGTACGCCACTTGTAACAAGAGTAAGAGCTTTGAGACGAAGAAAGGTGCCTGGCTGGGGTGTTTTTACAAATAAGTCACTCCAAGGTGGAGGTAGCTTAATTGACTATGGATGTCACTTACTAGATTTGGCTATTTGGTTAATGGGAAGTCCAAAGTACGTTGAGGTAAATGGCAGTACGTACAATGCATTAAGCAAACAACCCAATTCGGTTAATCAATGGGGTAGCTTTGACCATGAAACATTTAATGTAGATGACCATGTCACAGCATACATTAAGTTTGAAAATGGTGCGTCTTTATTACTAGAAACGTCATGGGCTGCAAATATATTGGATGATGAAGAGCACGTAAGTATATCAGGCGTTGATGGTGGATTAAGTGTTTTTCCTCTGGAGTTTTATGCGGCGAAAGATGACATGCTTATAAACAGTCAGGCTGCTTGGATTTCTGGTGAGGATGATCCTGGTCTATCTCAGGCTAGGAACTTTCTTGATGCTTGTCTAGGAAGAGCTGAGCTTGTTGTAAAACCAGAAGAAGCTCTGCAGGTTTCTCAAATTATTGATGGAATCTATCAATCAGCAGAGTCAAAATAATGAAGAGGTAAACTCATGAATGTCTAGATGCCTCTAGATATTCATGAGTAAAGAGAATAATAAAGGAGGACTTTCGATGAAATTAGGTGTTTTTACAGTACTTTTTAATGATAAATCTTTTGAGGATATGTTAGATCGAGTAAAAGCTTCCGGTTTGCAGGCAGTTGAAATTGGAACTGGTGGTTATCCAGGTGGAGCTCATTGTGACTTGGATGCATTACTTGAGAGTGAAGAAAAACGTAATGAGTACTTAGGGAAACTACAAGAACGTGATTTAGTTATTAGTGCATTCAGTTGTCATGGTAATCCAATTTCACCTGATAAGGAATTTGCTCAAGATTCTCAAGAAACACTAAAGAAAACAATCAAACTTGCATCGTTAATGAATGTACCTGTTGTTAATACATTTTCAGGGACTGCTGGTGACCATGAGGGAGCAAAACATCCGAACTGGCCTGTTACTCCTTGGCCAAATGAATATGGCGATGTGCTAAAGTGGCAATGGGAAGAGAAGTTAATTCCATATTGGAAAGAAGTAGGACAGTATGCGAAAGAGCACAATGTGAAAATTGGCTTAGAGTTACATGGTGGATTTTTAGTACATACACCATATACAATGCTAAAGCTTCGTGAAGCTACATGTGATGCAATTGGTGCAAACCTGGATCCAAGTCATCTTTGGTGGCAAGGAATTGATCCGGTTGCAGCAATTAAAATTTTAGGGAAAGAAAATGCTATTCATCATTTCCATGCAAAAGATACTTATATTGACCAAGATAATGTTAATATGTATGGATTAACAGATATGCAGCCATATGGTGAAGTTCAGACAAGAGCTTGGACGTTCAGATCCGTTGGTTGTGGTCACAGTCTAACAGAGTGGAATGACATAATGAGTGCTCTACGTACTTATGGATATGACTATGTTGTAAGTATTGAACATGAAGATCCAATCATGTCTATCGACGAAGGCTTTGAGCGTGCTGTTACAAACTTAAAATCTGTCTTAATTAATGAGCAGCCATCACAAATGTGGTGGGTATAAAGATAGTTTCTTGCCCCCTCTTTTTAAGAGGGGTTTTCTTTTTTGTAAAAAGATCGGTATGATGGAATAGATTCGTTTGACGGAAATTTTAAAATAGGTGTGAGTAGATGAATAAAACAGTAAAACTCCAAATAAAATCTAATTTTGTTAATCAATTTCGATCAGGATATCCATTAATCAATAAAGAAGCCATCAAAAATATAAATGCTTTAAAAGAAGAGGGAGCCATTCTCGATTTGTTTGATGAAAACAATCATTTCCTAGCTAAAGGATACTATGGTATACAAAACAAAGGTAGAGGATGGATTTTAACCAATAACCAACAAGAAGCGATTGATCAATCCTTTTTTGAGAATAAATTAAATATAGCTATAAATGCTCGTTCGTCATTTTATCAAGATGAACATACAACAGCTTTTCGGGTTTTTAATGGAGAAGGTGATGGAATTGGTGGATTAACGATTGATCATTATGATGGTTATTACGTAATCACCTGGTATAGTGAAGGAATTTATCACTTTAAAAAAGACATAATGGAAGCCATGAAAAAAGTTGTGGATTTCAAAGGTGTTTATGAAAAGAAGAGATTTGATGTTAAGGGAACATATATTGAGGATGATGACTTTGTTATTGGAGAAAGAGCCAATTTCCCTCTTATTGTGAAAGAAAATGGTATTAAATTTGCCGTTTATTTGAATGAAGGCGCAATGGTCGGCGTATTTTTGGATCAAAAGGATGTCAGAAAAGCCATACGTGATAAGTATGCAAAAGGGAAGCATGTATTAAATACCTTTTCTTATACAGGGGCTTTTTCTGTTGCTGCTGCACTCGGAGGCGCTGTTAAAACAACCAGTGTTGACCTTGCTAACCGAAGCAAAGCAAAAACAATAGAACAATTCAGTGTAAATGAAATTGATTATGAGGCACAAGATATTATAGTAGAGGATGTATTTAACTTCTTTAAATATGCTGTTAGAAAGAAGCTGAATTACGATATGGTCATACTAGATCCTCCTAGCTTTGCCCGCTCTAAAAAACATACATTTAGCGCTGGAAAGGATTATCCTGATTTATTAAAGCAAGCAATTCAAATTACCGCTAAAAAAGGGATTATTGTGGCTTCATCCAACTGTAGTACATTTAGTATGAAGAAATTTAAAGGGTTTATTGATAAGGCTTTTAAAGAAAGTAGAGAAGCTTACACCATTCTTGAGGAATTTAGTTTACCAGCTGATTTTAGAACTTCTCGAGAGTTTAAAGAAGGAAATTATTTAAAAGTAGTTATATTAAGTAAAAATTAATCTTGGCTAACAAGAACCTTTTCTTGTTAGCCAAGTATAGTAAGTAATAAATGAATTTATTATGTTTAGTTAATAATAAGATATGATTTGTATTCTTTTATGATGTCTTCACGTTTACCGAGAAGTGAGCGATATTCTTTTAATAGTTTTGAATTACCTCGATCATGAAACCATTCCGAGAAAGCACGTTCACATTCACTTGAAATGGCTGCTAATTCGTCGTTAATTTCATTCATTTTTTTAATTTGAATTTCCTTAACCATTGGATAACCCACCTTTTCTTAAGTCATAATCATTTCCTATATAAATGCTCAATCGAACACTGTTAGTATGGAGTTTTTTATTGATGCTAGTGGGGTATTACCCTATATTGATGTGATGTAAACATAAAATAGGAAAAAAATAAAGAAGTTGTCATTTTGGAAAGAAATATGGATAGGGATGTCCGCAAATCGACATTTGTTAGGAAGGACTTCTCATCATTTCATGTAGACTTAAAATCTAGTATAAAATTTATAAGAATTAAATAAAAAGAGATGTTCAGGAGCAAAACGAAAAAACCCCCATAAGGAGGTTTTTTCAATATATAGTAAAGGGGGGGATGTAATATTACTATTCCCTTATTAAGAGATTTCTATACATAAAAAGATAAGAAAAAGTTAGAAAGATAATGTATGAGTATGATAAAAAGCAAATCTTGTAGAAATAAAATTATTTCTGGGGAAATATGACGAATGGTTATTTCTCTTCAGGGAAAAAAGGCTATACTTATAATACTGACTTTTTAAATGATAGCTAAAAAGGGAATAATACGATTATTATTACTTTTTAAATAATGAGATCAACTGAATGTGTGTGCACAAACAGTCTAATCATAATAGTTACATAAAGCGGTAAATGTAAAGGAGAGTTACACTTATGACACTAGAGAATTTTTTACAAGAGCTTGAGCCATTTATTCAATCTAATTGGTCAAAAGCAGAATTTGAGAATCCTACGGCGATTCAACTTAAAGCTGTTCCACAAATACTTGAAGGAAAAGACGTGGTTGCCGAATCCCCAACTGGAACAGGGAAAACGTTAGCATATGTACTACCATTATTAAACAAAATTGATGTGAACAGAAAAGCGGCACAAGTTGTGATACTAGCTCCTTCGAGAGAACTTGTTATGCAAATTTTCGACGAAGTAAAGAAATGGTCAGAAGGCAGTGAAATAACTAGTGCTTCCTTTATTGGTGGAGCTAATATAAAAAGACAGGTAGATAAACTAAAAAAGAGCCCACAAATCATTCTTGGGACCCCAGGAAGAATTTATGAATTAATTAAAATGAAAAAATTGAAAATGCATGAAGTAAAGACAATTGTTCTTGATGAAGGAGATCAGCTTTTAATTCCTGAACACAAAAAAACAATACAAGATATTGTGAAAACAACTCTTAATGAAAGACAAGTAGTACTTTTTTCAGCCACTTTAAATGAAAGTACAGAATCGAAAGCAAGAGATCTAATGAAAAAGGATCCTGAGATTATAAAGGTTGGAAAGGAAGAAGTACCAACTGGAAAAGTTGATCATGTTTACCTTGTTTGTGAACAAAGAGAAAAAGCACTCATACTGGAAAAGCTCGTGAAGAATATTCCTATGAAAGCATTAGGATTTGTAAAGGATATTGGTAATTTAAGTGTATTAGGTGAGAAACTCGACTATAAAGGAGTGGATGTTCACCTCTTGCATAGTGACACTAAAAAAGAGGAGAGAGAAGCAGCGTTAAAAAGTCTTCGTACTGAAAAGCAAGGCCTTTTACTTGCAACAGATGTTGCTGCAAGAGGTTTAGATATAGCAGAACTTACTCATGTTATTCATTATGACTTACCATCTACAAGCTCTCAATATGTGCATAGATCTGGAAGAACAGGAAGACAAGGGGCTTCAGGAACTGTTGTTTCAATCGTAACAGAACGGGAAGAAAGGGAGTTAAGGAAGCTGGCAAAGGAGTTAAACATTACTGTAAGAAAAAATGAGCTATATCGAGGAGAATTGGCTGAAGTATAAGAGTAAGAAAAAGGTCTAACACTTGGTTGTTAGATCTTTTTTGATGTTAAGGAAGAAATAAGTTATTCAGAACCTTTTTTATAAAAAATGAAAACACGCCACTCTATATGAGCAACGTGCTTTCTTAGCCTGTTGTTTATTCTGTGATGTAGTAATACTTTAT
The DNA here is from genome assembly GCF_048059995.1 of Metabacillus sp. YM-086. Taxonomy (NCBI): domain Bacteria; kingdom Bacillati; phylum Bacillota; class Bacilli; order Caryophanales; family Bacillaceae; genus Metabacillus; species Metabacillus sp. YM-086. Next base: position 16,232 of record NZ_JBLUOI010000047.1, read on the forward strand.
GTTCTAATCTGGTTTGTTATTCATTTTTTAATGAACTAATCCTCTAATTCCATTCGTATATATTTTCTTGTGTTTGGGCCATATATTCCATCATCTGCAAGAGCTGCGTACATTAATTGAAATCTTCTTACTGCATCTTCTGTTCTAGGGCCATATATACCATCAATTGGACCTGGATCAAAGTTGATTTCCTTCAATGCACGTTGAACCTGCCTAACCCCTTCTCCTTCACTTCCACGTCTGAGAATCCCTGATGGTAGAGGGAAATCGGGTGCAGATATTCTTTGTTGATTTACTTGTTGTAATTTAGATAGTGTATTTGGTCCGACTAATCCATCAACAGCTAAATTGAAATCTCTTTGAAATCTCATGACTGCCTTTTCTGTTTCATCACCATAAATTCCATCTGCGCCGAAACGTGGTAAACGGTAACCCGCTCTGATTAGTTGTTGTTGAATATCTCTAACAAATGAGCCAGATTTCCCTTCACCAATTGGTAAGGTAACAGATGTTCCTTTTACTACTGGAGTAGGAGGTGTTTCAGTTTGTTCATTTGGTGGTGCTGCACCATTAAAGTTACTAAGTGCTTCGGATACATCTTCAATAAACATGGACCAAGAAATACCGTTACTACGTAATATCCCAATTGGGTCAGTTCTTCTTGTTGGGTCAAGCGTAGCATGTGCAACAATATCTGAATTAGGATCTAAATTAAATCTGTCACAAAGATAAGCGTGGTACCATATATAGCGATTATATGCTTCTTGAAAATTGATTGTACCTCCATGACATAACTCCACTCCAATTGCAGCACTATTGGCATTTGCACCATATAGCCTGTTATCAGTTGTTACATTTGAACGAACATGATAAGCAATTTCAGTTAAAGGAATGATTTCTAAAATATATTTATCATCAATAAAGGTATGGGCAGAAGCAGATGGTTGCTGAGTATCAAAGTAGTTGCGGTTTCCATAAGCAGTAGAGCCTGGATTGCCTGTATCATGGCTAACAATAAAGCGAACTGTACCAATACGTTGTCCAGAGCGGGAGTTTCCAGTACGAATATAATCCTGTGTAATCTCGTATGCCAACTATTAACACCCCTGTCTTATTTTTATACAAACGACTACATTGCAGTATATGTTAATAGGCATATGATTGTTAACTGAATTAATTTATTCACATTATCCACATAGTGAGTATTAGTTATTTTTAGAATATAAACAGTTATATGTGGATAAAAGAGTATTGTAAATAAAGATACTAACAGGTTTATCCACATTATCCACAGTCTTTGTGTTGGAATATCCACAAATTATCCACGAAAAGAAAAGGAAGTGGAGATTCCCACTTCCTTTTCAGCATACGTATTATAAATTTCTATTAGCGCGTTGTCTTTGATCAGCTGCTTTTGCTCTTGCTTGAGCTTCAATATCGTCTTGGTCAGCTAATTCTCTTGAAAATTCCTCGTCAATCCCATCTCTTTTTAAGTTTTTAGGTGTTTGTGGAAGTGATGAAGAGTTTTTATCTCGTGCTTTATGATTATGTTTATGACCTCTGCCCATAAAAAAGCCCCCCTAAAGATATTGAACAACTTGTTCAAACTTAGGATGGCTTTTTTTCATCATTTCATGTTGGAAGTTAGTGTCTTTGTTTACTTATGTATCCACCAGCTCGATCAGCATTTTTGAACTCACGAGAATATGTTACTTCTTGCATGCTTGAAAGAGTACTTTTTGATTTATCTCTTTTCTTTTTTTCTGATGCCATCATAATCATCCTTCCAAAATGTAGTATTCATGATTAGTTTTGACATCATCAAGTTTATTCATACAGAAGTAGGAAAAAAATACAAAACAGGTGAAATTCATTTGAATTTCACCTGTGGATAATTAAGCTTCCTTAAGTTGTTGTTCTTCAGCCTCAGAAGCATTGTGATATGTGTAAATTGTATACTGGTCTCTTGAAATTTCAAAAAGGTTAAAAATATCTTCGCCGTTATTTATTTGTTCAAGCAAATGTGCTCTTGTTTCATTCGCATTTACTACGTAAGGAAGCTTCTCTGCAGCCTTTGTTGAGCGAATATTTTGTTTGCGAATTCTTAAGAAAATCGTTTCAATATCTAGTTCATAAAAAAGTTCATTGAAAAACGCATCTTTTGCAAGTTTGTTGTAGCCCTTGCCATGATATGGCTTTCCAATCCAGGTTCCTAAGAAACCAGCTTTATCTTGAATATCAAACAAGCTAATTGTGCCGATTGGAGATCCCCATTCATCTAAAATGGTACGTGAAATCAATTCACCTCGTTCTTCAGCCTCAATCGTTTGTTTAGTTAGAAATAAATATTCTTCAAAAGAATTTGCTTTATGACGCACAAAAGGGAAGACTTCTGGGTGAATCATGTGTTCATAAAGTGCTTGACTATCATAAATATCACGTTTTTTTAGCATCTGGACCCCTCCAACCTGAGGGCAGACTCCACGTGATATGGTCGTCTCCACCCTCGAAATTTTTTATGTTGCCTTACATTCAAAAAATTTCGGGGTGGGAATCGAACCCACTAGAACCAGTATTGCTGGTGGCGCACCATTTGCCTTCCCACTACTAGATTTAGTTGTTCATATTTGCATTTCGTTAAGTGAAGACAATGGTGAAATCACTTTTAATGTTACTTCCATGGAGTATAATACGGCATTTTATATGAAAAAGATACTCCTTTTTTGTCGAATTCAAAAAAAAATTTTTGTATCTTAAAATAGTTGTTGATATACTTACCTTTTTTGAGTTTTGGTAAAATATTCTGACAACAATGCATAGTAAATAACACGGTTTAACCCTTTACTAAAGAGCAGTGAAAATAACTGTGTTATCATAAAGAGAATGAGGGGAAAATGATATCGGTATAATATTTCTTTGTCATTTTTTATCTGTTAAATGTGAAAATATCATTGTCCTGTTTTTGCTATTGCACGCAAGTCAAGCTTACTAGCTTTCTTTATAGACAATATTCCCATCAATCATGGTGAGTTCAGGTTTCGCTAAGTAATGAAAAGGATGAGTATTCCAAACCACCAAATCTGCATCCTTACCAATTTCAATACTACCAACCCTATCTGCAACTCTTAAATTACGTGCAGCTGTGATAGTAATTCCTTCTAATGCCTTTTGCTCATTAAACCCTTCTCTAACAGCTAATGCTGCACAAAGATTAAGGTATTGAATCGGGGTATAAGGATGATCGGTTGTTATGGAAACTTCTACACCTCTTTTGGAAAGCTCTTGGTAGGTTGACCAACTTTTGTTTTTTAATTCAATCTTAGACTTTCTAGTTAAAGTAGGTCCAACACAGACTTTGACTCCTTTGCCTACTAATTCTTCAGCAATTAAATGTCCTTCTGTACAATGTTCAATCCGATAATCTAGATTAAATTCTTCTGCGAATCTAATCGCACTCATAATGTCGTCTGCACGATGAGCGTGAATACGAACTGGTATTTCACGTCGCAAGGCCTTTTTTATTGAGATAGAGCGAAAGTCCTCTTTTTCATCACAATACTTTGCCTTGTAGAATGCTTCACGAAGCATCCCCATAATTCCCATTCGGGTAATGGATTCTTTATTCCCGTGGCTATGCATACGCTTCGGATTTTCTCCCAGAGCAATTTTTAAGCCAGCTGTTTCTTGAATAACCATTTTAGAAATATTAATCCCAAATGTCTTAATAACAGAGGTTGTACCACCTATAACGTTAGCACTGCCAGGCATAACATGAGCTGTTGTGATGCCATACTTTATTGCATCCTTGAAGGCTGGGTCTAATGGATGTACTCCATCTAACGCTCTGATATGTGGCGTGAGAGGCTCAATTGTTTCATTAGCATCATTTCCTGCCCAGCCAGTACCTTCATCATAAAGACCTAGGTGTGTATGCACATCAATAAATCCAGGGAAAAGAAATTTGTCTTTACATACAATAATCTCTGCTTCTCCATTTGTTTCTATATTTTTGCCAATCGCGGCTATCTTACCATCTTCAACTAAAACATCTGCCTCATACAAAACTGGTGAAACAACAGGATAAACTGTTGCTTGTTTAAAAAGTGTAGATTTCATAGGTGGCTTCATTCTCTTTCTTTTAAAAATAAGTTTTTATCTTGTGCAGCCTTCAGACAAGGCTGCATTATTGAGATTTTAATATGTCGCTCAACGCTTTATCAAGAGAGGGATATATGAATTGATAATGACTTGTTAAGGCCTTTTCAGGCAACACCCGTTGCCCCTTTAATAGTAAGAGACTCATTTCACCTAATACAGCTTTTAATGCAAATGAAGGAGCTGGTAACCAATGTGGACGTTGTAGTTTTTTTGCAATTGTTTTTCCAAGCTGATTCATTTGAACTGGATTTGGAGCCACTGCATTTACGGGTCCTGTAATCTTTGGTGTGTGGATAATATGGTGGATAAGATGAACCAGGTCACCGATATGAATCCAAGACACCCACTGCCCACCGGAGCCAAGAGGACCTCCTGCAAATATTTTATAAGGCAGAACCATCTTTGGTAGTGCTCCTTCCTCTCCAAGAACAATTCCAAATCTTGTTAATACGGTTCTTACACCAAGCTCGTTCATTTTGTTCGCTTCCTTTTCCCAAACCTCAACAGTCTTTGCTAGGAAATCTGTTCCTTTGGTGGTAGATGTCTCTGTGAAAGTTTGTTCTACAGAGGTACCGTATATTCCAATTGCACTTGCATTTATAAAAACAGACGGTCTTTGTTTAAGGCTATTTATTATAGAATATATGGCTTTAGTAGACTCGACGCGACTATCTACGATCTCTTTTTTTACTTTTTCTGTCCACCTCGTATTAATTGTTTTACCAGCTAAATTAATTACTACATCAACACCTTCCAAAGCGGAAGCTGGATTTGAGCTTTCTGATAACCACTGAACATAATGCAGGTTTTTTTCTGAAGAAGTTCTTTTACTTCGTGTTAAAATATAAACAGAGTATCCTTTGCTTAAAAAATGTTGGGCTAGATGCTTCCCGACAAAGCCGGTTCCACCTGAAATGGCAATTTTCATAAAATCAACTCCTTTTATAAATATGTTAAAGTAACGTATCTCTTTCATTTATACCCTTTCTTTTAAAAATAACCTCATTTGAATGTGTTATAACAAGTTATGAGTAGGTGATTAGCATGGCAATTATTACAAAAATTACTACACAAAAGCAATCTGATGAAAGATACAATATTTTCCTCGATGATGGTACGGGGGAAAAGTATGCTTTTAGCGTTGATCAAGACATTTTAATAAAACATAATCTTCAAAAAGGCAAAGAACTAGATGAATTTGATATCGTTGAGATAAAATATGGTGATGATAGAAAGAAGGCTTATAATAAGGCGTTAGAGTTCCTAAGTTATCGTATGCGCTCAGTTAAAGAAGTAGAGGATCATTTGGCGAAAAAGGAATATCATGAATCGGTAATAAAGGAAGTCATCGCTAAATTAAAAGAATTTAACTATGTAGATGATTTTGAATTTGCACTAGCCTATGTGCGGACCCAGAAGCAAACAAATGGGAAAGGTCCTACTGTATTAACTCGTGAATTGGCTATGAAAGGAATTGGACAATCTATAGTAGAACAGGTCTTGGAGGAATATAATCAAGATGAGCAGATTGAAGAGGCCGTTGCTCATGCTGAAAAACTTTTGAAAAAAAATAATAAACTTTCAACGATTCAGCTTAAGCAAAAAATCGAGCAGCATCTACTAAGAAAAGGGTTTTCCTATAATATCATTTCAACTGCGTTAGAGGAAGTCGACTATGAGCAAGATGAATCTGAAGAGTGGTTAGCGTTAGTTAAGCATGCGGAAAAGGCTCAGAAAAAATATCAAAATGAAGATCCTTATCACTACAAAATGAAAATGAAGCAGTTTTTATATAGAAAAGGTTTTGCGATAGAATTAATTGAAAAGTTTTTAAGTGAATAATTAGAGCAAGGGGAAATGGTTGTGAATACTAAGCGTTATAGTGAAATGACTGAATATGAATTAAAAAGTGAAATTGCAACATTAAAGGAAAAAGCAAGGAAAGCAGAGCAGTTAGGGATTGTTAATGAGTTTGCTGTTTTAGAACGGAAAATTACTATGGCAAAATCATATCTTCTAGATCCAAATGAATTTAAGTCTGAAGAAGTTTATGAAATTGATGGTGCACCTGGTGAATTCTTTAAAATAAATTATATGAATGGAATCTTTGCATGGGGGTATCGGTTGGCTTCACCAGAACATGAAGAAGCTCTGCCAATATCAATGTTATTAAAGGGCTGACAATACTTGTCAGCCCCATTCACTGTTTGATTAAAAAATATGATTGTGTTTATTAAGAATAAGGATTTTCACGTCGACCAGATGCTCTCATTCGTTCTTGTGGATGAGTATTGATCGTGCCGTTTGCTCGCTTAGATGCAAACTCATCCTTCGCTCTTGGTTCGCCTTCAAATTTGTTGTTATTCATATTTGGGAATCCTGATTCTTTGTTACGCAACACAATCCCCTCCATTCATCATTTGCTTCAATCATTGAAGCGTATTTATAGTATGGGTCCTATAGAGCCTAAATATTAGTAACGAATCCTACCTAGAGGTGATAATAATGGAAGAATACTTTGAGCGGTTAACAAATGAGTTATTAAGTAAAAACAATAGCCTTTCGTATGCACAAGCAAGAACATGGGTGGAGCTGTTATGGGAAGATTTCGAATCTACCCAAGCAAAGGCAGGTAGAACTTACAAAGGAAAAGAAATGACCGAACAGGTTGTTAGACAGTTAATTACCCATTATGGCGACAAACTTCACGATTTCATAGCAACAAACCCTAAATATAGTCACTTATTGAACAATGATGATTATCTAAAGCATTAATTAAACGTTTGTTTAAATAAGAAAGGCTGACATGATGTCAGCCTTTCAATCGTTATTCAGGTATAAGCTCCAATTTTTTTCGTAATTTTTCTTCACTAAAAATCCAGCCAGTATAGGAGCTGACGATATTTAAGTCTTGATCAAGCTGAACAATTGCTACAAAGGGATAATACCCTTTACTTCGATATCGTAAATCAATAAACCTTACCTCATAATGATCAGTAAATTCATCAACCTCCCAACGATACACAGGAGAAAAAGATAAAAAGGCAGAAATATTATCATCTTCTTCAGCAGCCTTTATCACATCAGTCTGCGGTACAGGTACACGTTCAAATTCATCTAAAATAATGATTTCTTCATTAACAGATCTGGCAACGTGAAAGTTTTTATCCGTCATAATGGCAATATGCCATTGTCTGAACCTCATTGTAGGTGAAATAATGATTTGTTCTATATTTGGGATGAGCTTATGCAATCGGTGGATAATATTTCTTTGCATGCTAAAACGAATGATATAATAGGCAATCAATATGGCATAAACAGTTAGAAAGGTGAAGCCTGGATGACCACCTAACACCCAAATAATGATTCCTACTACATGTGTAAAAAAGATAAACGGATCAAATGTATTGATAATTCCAAGGGCAATCCACTTTTTTGAAAATGGACGGAGTGCCTGTGTTCCGTACGCATTAAATATATCCACAAAAACGTGCAGAACAATAGCGAGTAAGGTCCAAAGATACAAATGGAGTAAATTACTCTCAGGAATAAAAATTGTTAACAATCCAGTAATTAAAAATGACCATAGTAAGATAGCAGGAATGGAGTGGGTAATCCCTCTATGGTTTCTTATATATTTTGCATTGTTTCTAAGCTTTAATATTGTATCAAGATCAGGAGCTTGTGATCCGATAATTGTTCCGAACATAACAGCTTGTGCAGTTGGGTTATCTATTCCAACTGCGGGATCGAGAGTGGCTAAGCCACCTAAGGCTATTCCCATAACCACATGAGTTCCTGTATCCAAAATCATGTACCTCCTTGTAATGGCTCAAGAGGAAGATCTCTTTGAGAGAAAAATCCTTAAAGATTCCTTGAATTTATATGTGACAAAATTGTCCAATGTGAATAATTCTCTTGATTTTTAAATTCGTTATATAATAATAAGTCTTGTCCTACATTTAGGGAGAGAGCCTCTAATAAATAGTCTTATTATTATCTTTTCCCGAATAACCTGTAATTTAACATCTGGAGGAAAAATCTAATGGTAAATGAACTACAAAATAAATTAAAAGATTTTTCGATTCAAGAATTTCAACAAGATTTGATCACCTGGTATTTAGCTGAAAAAAGGGATTTACCTTGGCGTAAAGACCAAGATCCATATAAAATTTGGGTGTCAGAGATTATGCTTCAGCAAACAAGAGTAGATACTGTTATTCCATATTTTAATGCATTTATCGATAAATTTCCTACAATAGAAGCATTGGCTGCTGCAAATGAGGAAGAAGTATTAAAGGCCTGGGAAGGACTTGGGTATTACTCGAGGGTTAGAAACCTTCATGCAGCTGTTAAAGAAGTGAATGAATCTTATTCGGGTATTGTCCCAAATACTTCTGAAGAAATTTCTAAGCTAAAAGGAGTAGGTCCTTATACAAAAGGAGCAATTCTTAGTATTGCCTATAATATTCCAGAACCAGCTGTCGACGGTAATGTGATGAGAGTTTTCTCGAGAATTTTATCGATTTGGGAAGATATTGCAAAACCGAAAACAAGGAAGATTTTTGATGAGGCAACTTATCAGATAATATCAAAGGAAGATCCCTCATCATTCAACCAAGCAGTGATGGAGCTAGGTGCACTAATCTGCACACCAACTTCCCCTTCATGTCTTTTATGTCCTGTTAGGGAACATTGCTCTGCTTTTGAAGAAGGGGTTCAAGCAGAACTGCCGATTAAAAGTAAGAAAAAGAAACCAAAACCGCTTCAAATGGCGGCAGCTGTTTTATATGATCATGATGGAAGATTATATATTCATAAAAGGTCATCTACAGGCTTGTTAGCTAACCTTTGGGAATATCCAAATATGGAAGTTCAACAAGAAGCAGGTAATACTTATAGGAAGCAACTCCAAGAGTTTTTACTTTCAACTTATGGTGCAGATGTTGAACTTTCAGAGTTATCTGGTACTGTAGAGCATGTTTTTTCGCATTTAATTTGGAATATATCTATTTATATTGGGAAAGTGAACAACATTCCAAATGACCAACTTATTGCTGTAACAGAAAAAGAGCTAGAAAAGTATGCCTTTCCTGTATCACATCAAAAAATTTATAAGATATACCTTGGGTCTGACAAATCTTAGTCAGACCCGAAAGGTTTTAATCATATTGAACTCTTGTTCCATGAGTATAATCAGCTTCATTTCTTTTTAAGCCACCACGAGCTTCAATTTCTTCAATAATTTCGCGGTGAATGGTTTGTCCTTCAACATTAAGATAAGGAACCATTTGTTGAAGAGAATGGTGGAAGTGGGCAAGTTCTTCTTTTTTCCACTCTTTCTTTGACATCATCGATAATTCAGTCATATCACGACCAACATACATAAACATCCTCCTCTAATTGACGAGATGTGTTCGATTGAAGCAAGACTTCTATCTCATAGAAGTTTCATTATATTATCTGATACAATAATAACATCTATTCGATTGTTTAATTTTAAGGAGTTGACAAAATGACCCAAGAAAATAAAGTAGCACTTATTACAGGTAGTAGTAGAGGGATTGGAAAAGCAGTAGCCATTCGTTTGGCAGAAAAAGGTTATAACATTGTTGTGAACTATGCACGAAGCAAAACAGCTGCATTAGAGGTAGTTGAACAAATTGAAAAATTGGGTGTAAAAGCTATTGCGGTTAAGGCTAATGTAGGAAAGCCGGAAAAAATAAAAGAGTTATTTTCACAAATTGATGAGGAATTTGGCAGACTTGATGTATTTGTAAATAATGCAGCATCAGGTGTTCAAAAGCCTGCAATGGAATTAGAAGAAAGTCATTGGGATTGGACAATGAACATTAATAGTAAAGCTCTTCTTTTCTGTGCACAAGAAGCGGCTAAGCTAATGGAGAGAAATGGTGGGGGCTTCATTGTTAGTACAAGCTCACTTGGCTCGATTAGATATTTGGAAAACTACACAACAGTTGGTGTTTCGAAAGCAGCATTAGAAGCTCTTACAAGATATTTAGCTGTTGAATTATCTCCGAAAAACATTATTGTTAATGCCGTTTCAGGTGGAGCTGTTGACACAGATGCTTTAAAGCATTTCCCGAATCGTAATGAGCTATTGGAGGATGCTAGGGAGAATACTCCAGCAGGAAGAATGGTTGAAATAGAAGATATGGTTAATGCTATTGAGTTTTTATTAACGGACAAAGCGTCGATGATCAGAGGTCAAACTCTTATTGTTGATGGGGGGCGCTCTTTACTCGTTTAGGCTGAAACGTGTGCCCTAAAAGCGAGATTTTAAGTAAAAATTTAATTTTAATTTTTTTTGAAATATGTTGGATATTAAATTCACCTCTAGGACAATCTATATTTCGTGGAGGTGATATCGAATGGCACAAAACAATTTCCAAGCTGGTAAAACAGCATCAGGGACTAACATCCAACATGTAAAACAACAAAACGCTCAAAGTGCACAAGGTGGCCAAGCTGGTGCAGGTCAATTTGGTACTGAATTTGCGAGCGAAACTAACGTACAACAAGTAAAACAACAAAACCAACAAGCTGAAGCTAACAAAAACCAAAACTCTTAATTAGCTAAGGCTCTAAGACACCTTTCCCACAGTGTGGAGAGGTGTCTTTTCTTTTGTGCTTAAGCTAGGAAGGCTTCAGATCATCGGGGATGATTTTTTCTAAAACGACAAAAGTTTCGGTTCCTCTACATAACTAGTCAAAGGATCAAAAAAATTTATGAAGAATTTAATATACACAAGTGATTATGAGTCTCTATTGAAAGGAGAATAAACATGAATTTTGATCAACTAGTAGGTGAGCAATTAAAAACCATGGATAAATTATTATATCTACAGTCAGAAATTGAAAGATGTCAGGATATAAAAACCCAACTAGCTGCCCTACAAGACGAAGCTAAACTCCAATCCATTCATGATGAAATCGCACAAATGAAAGAAGAATTAAATAAAATTCAACAAGTCTTTGAAAGACAAACAGAAGAGGTTATTCAATCTTACGAAGATCAAAAGTTTGAGACTGTTTCATGATCTTAATAAAATAATTAACTCCGATTCCGGCATTTATTTATGCTGGATTTTTTATTGCTTCTGGAGGGGAGAGGAGTGTTGTTCATCGGGTGTATGAACGACAAAACAAAGGCGAAAAGGGAGAGGAGTGTCGTTCATCGTGTGTATGAACGACAAAACAAAGGCGAAAAGGGAGAGGAGTGTCGTTCATCGGGTGTATGAACGACAAAACGACTGCGAAAAGGGAGAGGAGTGTCGTTCATCGGGTGTATGAACGACAAAACAAAGGCGAAGGGAGAGGAGTGTCGTTCATCGGGTGTATGAACGACAAAACGAAGGCGAAAAGGGAGAGGAGTGTCGTTCATCAGGTGTATGAACGACAAAACGAAGGCGAAAAGGGAGAGGAGTGTCGTTCATCAGGTGTATGAACGACAAAACGAAGACGAGAAGGGAGAGGAGTGTCGTTCATCAAGTGTATGAACGGCAAAAACTGAAAATGAATAAGCCTTATTAGAAAAATAAAGCTTTCCAGCTACTCCTTAGCATACTAATACGAACCTGAAAAGCAGTATATCACCTTACAGTTATAACTCTTTTATTTTCCTTTTTCCCTGACAAACGTTATAATGAAAGGAACTATATAAGGTAAAGACGTTGTGAAATAGATTTCACGAAGCAACCAATCGAAAGAAGGGGAGAAAAGTGGGCTTTCCCAGGGAAGGAGACAAAATTCAAATTCATAGTTATAAACATAATGGCTACATTCATAGAGTCTGGGAAGAATCAACTGTATTAAAGGGTTCTCAGCACTGTATCATTGGTGGGAATGACAGAACAATTGTTACGGAATCAGACGGTAGAACATGGGTGACAAGAGAGCCGGCGATCTGCTACTTTCATGCCAGACATTGGTTTAATATTATAGGTATGCTTAGAGAAGATGGAGTATATTATTACTGTAATATTAGCTCGCCTTTTGTATGGGATGATGAAGCTTTGAAGTATATTGACTATGATCTTGATGTGAAGGTTTATCCAGATATGACATATACGATTTTGGATGAAGATGAATATGAACAGCATAGTAAGCTAATGAATTATCCAGAAGTTATTGATCTCATCTTAAGAAAAAACCTCGAAACATTACTTCGTTGGATTCGACAGAAAAAAGGTCCGTTTGCACCTGAATTTATTGACGAGTGGTATGAACGATATTTAACATACGTAAAATAGTAAATGTAATAAGGGTGACTCATAGGGTCAGCCTTTTTAATTATTGTAAAACGATTCATATTGAGCTGGATGAAAGAGTATCAATGCAAGTAAGACATAATGTGACCAGCTTTAGTCGTGAACCGAATGTTTGGCTTTAGAGTAGAAACGGGGGATTTTTTTGGGGGTAGTTAAACGATACTTGGCTTTTGTAAAGCCTTATCGTCTACAAATTATAGGGACGATTATTATTGGAGTTATTAAGTTTTCTATTCCGTTATTATTGCCGCTGTTAATTAGGCATGTTGTGGATAATATCATTGGCGGGAACGGCACAGAAGCAGAAAAAACAAAAGAATTATTAACCATTATGGGCTTTATGTTTGTTTTATTTGTTGTCATTCGTCCACCAGTCGAGTACTATCGGCAATACTATGCACAATGGACGGCAAGTAAAATTTTATATGATATAAGAGATCAGCTTTTCACCCATCTTCAAAAGTTAAGTTTGCGATATTATGCCAATACAAGGGCTGGAGAAATTATTTCACGGGTTATAAATGATGTAGAACAAACAAAGAATTTCGTCATAACAGGCTTGATGAATGTTTGGCTTGATGTTGTGACGATCATTATTGCTGTTGGTATTATGTTTTCAATGAATGTTAAGCTAACATTGGTTTCTATTGTTCTTTTTCCGCTTTATGGTTTGTCTGTTAAATACTTTTACGGAAGATTACGACACTTAACAAGAGTTCGCTCACAGGCTCTTGCAGAAGTTCAGGGGCATTTACATGAACGTGTTCAGGGTATGCCTGTTATACGTAGCTTTGCAACGGAGGACTTTGAGCAGAAGCAGTTCGCGAAGGAAAATGCCAATTTTCTTGAAAAAGCTCTTACCCATACTAGCTGGAATGCCAAAACCTTTTCCATAGTTAACACGTTAACTGATATTGCACCGTTAATTGTTATCACTTTTGCTGGGTATCAAGTTATTCAAGGGCAATTAACAATAGGAACAATGGTTGCGTTTATCGCTTACATTGAACAATTATATAATCCGTTACGCAGGCTAATTAATTCTTCAACCACTTTAACTCAGGCCTTTGCCTCTATGGATCGCGTGTTTGAATTTATTGATGTGCCGTATGAAGTGGTGGATAAACCAAATGCTAAAAAGGCAGATGGAGTTAAAGGTGAAATTGAATTTCAGAATATATCCTTCCGCTATCAGGAAGATGAAGCGCTTATTATTGAAGGGTTATCTTTGAAGGTGAAAAAAGGTGAAACGCTTGCACTTGTTGGGATGAGTGGAGGAGGTAAATCAACTCTTGTTAGCTTACTTCCACGTTTTTATGATGTAACAGGTGGAAGTATTTTACTTGATGGAATTGATATTAGAGATTATGAGGCGCAAAGTCTCAGAGAACAAATTGGAATGGTGCTTCAGGATACATTCTTGTTTAGTAATACTGTGAGAGAGAATATTCTGATCGGTAAGCCTGGGGCATCTGAAGAGGAGATTATTGCAGCAGCAAAAGCAGCCAATGCTCATGACTTTATTACAAAGTTGCCGAACGGGTATGATACTAAAGTTGGTGAAAGAGGAGTTAAATTATCCGGTGGACAAAAGCAGAGGGTATCCATTGCGAGGGTGTTTTTGAAAAATCCACCAATTCTTATTTTAGATGAAGCTACCTCAGCGCTTGATTTAGAAAGTGAGCACCTTATTCAAGAAGCACTTGAGAACCTTGCGAAAGAACGTACAACCTTTATTGTTGCGCATCGCCTGTCAACAATTACTCATTCTGACAAAATTGTCGTGATTGAGGATGGTAACGTGTTAGAAGAAGGAACACATCAAGAGTTGATGGATAAGCAAAGTCACTACTATAAATTATTTCAAATACAACAGTTAGATTAGTGAAAGCACAATCTTCTTATGGAGGTTGTGCTTTTATACTTTCTAAATAAAAAATAGGGTCAGCATCTGCTAACCCTACTCTTCTGATAATTTTATTTCATTGTCTTGCTTATGATAGCTGTGGAAGCTGTAAATAAGCGTATCTAAGTGTTCAAGCTGTTCACTATAATCAATAATCGTCGAAACGAGTGGTAATAGATGAAAAAAGTAAGTGGAATTTTGATTTTGTTGAAGCTCCATATAAGCATCCATTAAATGTTGTTTATTAAATTTATCTTCTTCTAACAACTCAGTTGATTGAATTGTTTTTGTTTTACCTATAAATCGAAGTAATGCTTCTTCGTGAACATACAACAAATGATCCAATTCTTTAACAAGGACCTTTTGAAAGTGCTCGGGCATATGATGGAGATCATTTTCAAGACGGTGTAGTTTCTTCAAGGTATCTAAAGCTCGATTTGTTGTGACGATCATCTGGCGGAATAGCACTAGTTTTCTTGATTTAGAGTAGGTTTCTCTCTTAAAATAGTTTCGCTCTTCTTTATAATTTAAATAAAGCTGGTCAAGCTTTATCATTTGCTCTTTAAATTTTTCAATATCATCTTTTAATACAGTATGTTCTGAAGCATGACGTAAATTCACTCGAATCCATTTAATAATGTCCTCTGTATTAGATGTGACAAGGTTGTAAAGCTTTGTTTCATATTTAGGCGGAATAAATACCAGATTGACAATAAAAGCAGCCAATACTCCGAGCATTACTGTGAAAAAGCGAATGGATGCTACTTCAATGAAATTTTCACCAGGACTTTCTAAAATCGCGATAACAGTAACAAGAGAGACAGGTATTGTGCTTTCAATCTTTAGTCTTAAATTTATTGCAATCACAATGATCGCTGTTAGTCCGATAACAAACGGATGGGAACCAAAAATTAGACCGAACCCAATTGCTAACGCTGCGCCGATAACATTTGCTTGAACTTGCTCAATAATAGATAAATAAGAACGGTAAATTGTCGGCTGTATCGCGAATATAGCCGAAATACCGGCAAAGGCCGGAGATGGTAACTGTAGGACAGTTGCTAAAAATAAAGCAAGTGTAATAGCGATCCCTGTTTTTAGGATACGGGCACCTAGTTTCATGTATGTTTAATGACATTCCTTTCTTGAACTTAATCAATATCGTACTATACAGCGATTTAGTGCTATTTACAAGATGCACTTTCCCTTTTTTACATAAATTTAAAACGTTCATCTATTCTGAAAAATGGTAAAAGAAAAGTGAAGACAGGGTACTCATGTACTCTGTCTTTCACGTTTACTTTATGATAGCTTGCTGAACGCAACCTCTACCGCTTTTAAAGTTGCTTCTATATCTTCTTTTGTATGTGCAGTTGTTAAGAACCATGCTTCATATTTTGAAGGTGCAAGGTTAATTCCCTGCTGAAGCATAAGTTTGAAGAACCTGGCAAACATTTCACCATCTGTATCTTCTGCCTGCTCATAATTCGTGACCTTTTCCTCTGTGAAATAAATCGTTAATGCACCTTTTAAACGATTTATTGTTATCGGAATATTATATGTACGAGCATGAGCTAATATACCTTTTTCAAGAATGGCACCTAATTCATCAAGGTTTTCATAAACATTTTCTTGCTTAAGTACTTCTAAACAAGCAATACCAGATAGGATTGATGCTGGGTTACCAGCCATTGTGCCGGCTTGATAGGCTGGCCCTAACGGAGCGACTTGTTCCATGATTTCCTTCTTTCCACCATAAGCGCCGATTGGAAGCCCACCACCGATGATTTTACCTAGAGCGGTTAAGTCAGGATATACACCTAAAAAGTCTTGTGCACCACCATACATAAAACGAAAAGCGGTGATCACTTCATCATATATAACAAGCGCACCTGCGTTGTGAACTAGCTCATTCACTTCTTTTAAGAATCCAGGTTTAGGTTCAACAATTCCGAAGTTCCCTACAATTGGCTCAACTAAAATTGCAGCAACTTGGTCTCCCCATTTGTCCAATGCTTCTTTTAAAGGTTCAATTTCATTAAATGGAACTGTAATAACTTCTGAAGCAATACTTTTAGGAACACCTGCAGAGTCAGGAGTTCCTAATGTTGAAGGACCTGAGCCTGCGGCAACAAGTACAAGATCAGAGTGTCCGTGGTAACATCCGGCAAATTTAATAATTTTATCTCGACCAGTATAAGCGCGAGCAACACGAATTGTCGTCATAACAGCCTCAGTGCCTGAGTTTACAAATCGAACTTTATCCATAGCTGGCATAGCTTCTTTAAGCATCTTAGCAAATGTAATCTCATGAGGAGTTGGTGTACCGTATAAGACCCCGTTTTCTGCCGCTTTTGAAATGGCTTTTGTTATATGTGGGTGAGCATGTCCTGTAATAATTGGCCCGTATGCAGCTAAATAATCTATATACTTGTTTCCGTCAACATCCCAAAAGTAGGCTCCGTTTGCTTTTTCCATGACAACTGGAGAGCCGCCACCAACTGCTTTATAAGAACGTGATGGAGAGTTCACTCCGCCAACAATATGTTTAAGTGCTTCTTCATGTAATTCATGTGATTTCGTAAATTCCATTTTATCCTCCTAGTATGTATCAAACTTGGAACATTGTTTATTCTATCATGAAATCTGTCTATATAAAAAACGTCAGATTATAATAGATTCCAATGCATACCATTTGTTGAAATGGTTGTTTTTAGATAGACTAATAAGTTGTGGTCAAATTTGGAGGGGACGAAAATGACAAATATTATTGAGGTAAACCAATTACGTAAAGAATTTAAATCGTACTCCAGCCGTCAAGGCTTAAAGGGTGCGTTTCGTGATTTGTTAAATAGACAATATAAAACCATCCCGGCAGTGAATGATGTGACATTTACTGTTGGTCAGGGTGAGATGGTTGGTTATATCGGTGAAAATGGGGCAGGTAAATCAACATCTATTAAGATGTTAACGGGCATTTTAACGCCAACTTCTGGTCAGGTGCTTGTAAACGGCATGAATCCACATAAAGAACGTGAACAGTTTGTACAGTCGATTGGGGTTGTGTTTGGACAACGATCACAGCTTTGGTGGGATATTGCGGTTCAGGAGTCATTTCGCCTGTTGAAGAAAGTGTACAAAGTATCAGACAAAGATTATAACGAGCATATGGAGCATGTTATCAGCACCTTAGATATAGGGCCATTGCTAGATAAACCTGTACGGAAACTATCACTAGGTCAAAGAATGCGATGTGAATTAGCAGCTGCACTTATTCATAATCCACCACTTTTATTTTTAGATGAACCAACAATCGGTCTAGATGTTCTAGTTAAATTGAAAATCCGTCAATTCTTAAAAGAAATGAATGAAAAATATAAAACAACCATTCTTCTAACTACACATGATTTATCAGACATCGAGGCGTTA
Source organism: Metabacillus sp. YM-086 (assembly GCF_048059995.1). Classification (NCBI taxonomy): domain Bacteria; kingdom Bacillati; phylum Bacillota; class Bacilli; order Caryophanales; family Bacillaceae; genus Metabacillus; species Metabacillus sp. YM-086. The sequence goes on from NZ_JBLUOI010000047.1 coordinate 34,016, forward strand.
TGTGAACGTGTCATCATGCTTGATGAAGGTAGTGTCATATATGATGGAGCTTTAGCTAAATTAAGGTCTCACTGGGGAGAAGGAAAACAAATAGAATTCCAGTTTGCAGAAGAAATCGTTCAGGATCAGCTAACCTTTATAACGCAGGACCTTGATGTTCAATGGCAAAAAGGAGATAAACTAAATGTTTGGACAGCACTTGTAAGCGATAAAGAAGCACAAATGTCAGAATTAATTGGTCGGGTTGTTGGTACACATCAGATTAAAGATTTAAGTGTAAATGAAATCTCAACAGAAGAGGTTATTCGAAACATTTATGAAAAGGGAGAGGCTCTTTCAAGCTGAGGTGACATAATGGATAAATATATTGAAATGATCAGAATTCGCTTTTTAATGATGCTTGCTTATCGCACAAATTATTACAGTGGAATTTTAATTTATAGCATTAATATTGGTGCCTACTATTTTTTATGGACAGCGATTTACGGTGGTAAAGAGTCAATTGAGGGTTTATCTGCTATTCAAATGACTACTTATGTCGCGGTTTCTTGGATGGCAAGAGCTTTTTATTTTAATAATATTGACCGTGAGATTGCGCTTGAAATCAAGGAAGGTAAGGTGGCAGTGGAGCTTATTAGGCCGTATAATTATCTTGGCATGAAAACAATGCAGGCATTTGGTGAGGGTGTCTTTCGGTTATTTTTCTTCTCAGTACCAGGAATGGTCATTGTTGCACTTGTTTTCCCGTTGGAGCTTTCATCAAATGGAACAACATGGCTTTTGTTTGCGAGCTCACTAATCTTTAGTTTTATTGTGAATACCCAAATTAACTTAATAACAGGTATGCTAACTTTTTTCCTTTTTAATAATGATGGATTAATGAGAGCGAAGCGGGTTATTATTGATCTGTTTTCGGGACTTTTACTACCTATAAGCTTTTATCCAATGTGGGCTCAAGACATTATGGTGTATTTTCCGTTTCAAGCAATTAGTTATATTCCGAGCATGATCTTTACGGAAGGTATTACAGGAAATGAAGTATGGCAATCGATATTGTTACAAGGATTTTGGGCACTTGTGTTACTTCTTCCAATTCAAATTCTCTGGTTATTAGCAAAAAAACGAATGATCATACAGGGAGGTTGAGGGAATGTTTTACTTTACAATGTTCACACAATATATTGGACAATATATGAAAACAAGGTTGCAATACCGAGCGGACATGGTTGTTGAGCTATTATCTGATATGCTTTTTCAAGTAACAAACTTGGTCTTTATCCTCGTTGTATTTGGTCATACTCAATTTTTAAGTGGATGGACCAGGGATGAAATTATCTTTATATATGGGTTTTTCTTAGTTCCTTTTGCGGTGTTTGGGGCATTTTTTAATATTTGGGACTTTAACGAAAGATATATTGTAAAAGGTGAGATGGATAGAATTTTAACTAGACCAATTCATAGTCTTTTTCAGGTTATTCTTGAGAGAATGGAGCTTGAGTCACTTTTTGGAGCAATCACAGGAATTATTATTATGGGATATGCGTCTGTACAGCTCGGATTAAGCTTTGAGTGGTATGATTTTATCTTGTTTATTCTATTTGTGATTAGTGGTGCACTCGTTTATGCAGGTATTTTTGTTTCATTAGCGAGTATTGGCTTTTGGTCAGATGCACGAACATCTCTTATGCCGATGATGTACAATATCGGGAACTATGGTCGTTACCCTGTTGATATTTATAATGCCGTTATTCGGTTTGTGTTAACGTGGATTTTACCTTTTGCCTTTGTGGGGGTTTATCCTGCAGCCTTTTTCCTTGGAAAAGATGAGTGGTATGTGTATTCATTTCTTACTCCTGTCATGGGGATTGTCTTTTTTTGTCTTTCTGTTTTTCTTTGGAACGCAGGAGTTAAAAGATATAGAGGTGCTGGAAACTAAATATATTAGAAGGGTCAGACATTGTTTGTCTGGCCCTTTTAGTTTTCTCTCATAACGTTCGTGAAGCTTGTATATATTGTACAAAGTGTGTTCTTGAGTAGGGTGGGAGCAATGTGGGACTTATATTTTGTATATGTATTGCTGTTTGTATATTTATGAGCTTTAAAAGTGTTGTTATCATTTGCTTTCAAAGAAATTTCCTCTCTTTTGAAACAATTATTATGATTACATATCTTTATCTTTCTTTACTGATTGGATTTGGCATGATTTATTTGATTTGTATTCAAAGCAATATTCCGGTTCTTCACGAAGTTGGAATGCCAATCTCTGATGGTTACTTTGATAATCTTTTAACCTCTTTGTACTTTAGTGCGGTTACGTTATTTTCCGTTGGTTATGGTGATGTTGTTCCTGTAGGAGTGGGACGTTTTCTAGCTGTCCTAGAGGCGTTAATAGGTTATATCCTTCCAGCTGTTTTTTTAGCTCGTACAGTTATTGGGAACGAAAAATAGTTAATAGTTGTACGAAAGGCTAAAGTTGGTTACGCTTAATGTAACAAACACTTCTTGGAGGGATAAATATGACTATAGAGGTTGGAAACACTGCACCAGATATTGAGTTAGTAGCTGATAACGGAGAAAAGGTTAAGTTATCTGATTATCAAGGTAAGTACGTTGTATTATACTTTTATCCAAAGGACATGACACCAGGTTGTACAACGGAGGCTTGTGATTTTAGAGATCAACATCAAAGCTTTTCAGATTTGAATGCTGTCATCTTGGGAGTAAGTCCAGATCCACAAGAAAGACATCTAAAGTTTAAAGAAAAACATGATCTTCCTTTTCAACTATTAGTAGACGATGAAAATAAACTAGCTGAAGCTTTTGGAGTTTGGAAGCTAAAGAAGAACTTTGGCAAAGAATATATGGGAATTGAGCGCTCCACTTTTATTATAGATCCTGAAGGGAAAATCATAAAAGAATGGAGAAAAGTTAAAGTGAAGGATCATGTTCAAGAAGCCTTGAATTACATACAGGAAGTTAAAGCTTAAGATTGGTAAACATGGATATCGATCAGAGCTGAAAATACATAACGAAAATTTAAAAGTAGAAGGTGTCCATATGAGAGATGAAAGAATAACAAACCTGGCTTCAGTGCTCCTGAATCACTCGGTAAAAGTGAAGAAAGGTGAAAAGGTATTAATACGTGGTCATCTAAACACAAAGCCTTTAATAACAGAGTTAATTGATCAAGCGTATTCATTAGGAGCATACCCTTATGTTGATCTTTTTGATGATGAAATTTCATTACATTTAGCTAAAAATTATCAAAGAGAGCAATTAGAAACGCAAGCTAGCTGGCAAATGCAAGTTTACAAAGATGTTGATGCAGTCATTATTATTATTGGCGAGGAAAATGATGCTGAAATGGCTGATATTCCAATGGAAAAACACCGGTTACGCGGTGAAATCATGAAGCCAGTATCAGAATTCTATGTGAATAACCGTAAATGGGTTCTATTAAACTACCCTACTAAAGGGTTGGCGCAAAAAGCGGGAATGAGTACAAGAGCGTTTGAGGACTACTTATTTGAGGTTTGTACAGTAGACTATGAGAAAATGGCAAGTGCCGTTGCACCGCTGAAGAAGTTAATGGAAAAAACTGACCGTGTACGCCTAACGGGTCCTGGAACTGATTTAAGCTTCTCCATTAAAGGAATTCCGGTTGTACCTTGTACAGGTGAAGCGAATGTTCCAGATGGAGAGATCTTCACAGCTCCAATTAGGGACTCAGTAAATGGAACAATCTCCTTTAATACACCATGTCCATATCATGGTACAACGTTCCGAGATGTGAAGCTGACCTTTGAAAATGGAAAAATCATTGAAGCTGTTGCAGATCAAACAGAAAAGCTTAATGAAATATTAGATACAGACGAAGGGTCAAGATATATAGGAGAATTTGCAATTGGATTTCATCCTATTATTGAGGAGCCGATGGGAGATATTTTATTTGATGAGAAGATATGTGGAAGCCTGCATTTTACACCGGGTGAAGCATATGAAGAAGCGGATAATGGAAATAAATCAGCCATTCATTGGGATATGGTCTTAATACAAAGACCTGAATACGGTGGAGGAGAGATTTATTTTGACGATGTGTTAATCCGTAAAGATGGACAATTTGTGTTACCTGAACTCGAGGGATTGAACCAGGAGAATCTTAAGTGAAAAGTATGAGCCTATTTTTAAAAGGTAAGGCAAACGTCCAGCCAAAATAGGAATTAGAGCGTAATGTATTAGGGAAGGCATTACCTCCTCAAATGTTAGCGCCGGATTGAAGTGCGGACCCGTGTTCCGCACTCTTTTTATGTTATTAGGAAACACGAACCATAACAGTTTTAATACATAAAGGGGGATTTCAGTGTGCAAATACTATCAACTGTGAAATTACCAGATCATTTAAAAGACGAACTTTCTCAGAGCTTTCCGGATATCACGTTTCATCATGATAAAAAGATAGATGAAGCAAAGGGTCTTATACCAGAAGCTGAAGTGATCTTAACCTATGGAGAGGATTTGACTGAGGAGCATATTAAAGCTGCTGATAATCTAAAATGGATTATGGTTGCTTCCGCTGGGATTGACCGACTTCCGTTCGCTATTCTTGAGGAGCGAAATATTACTGTAACAAACTCTAAAGGGGTACATGCTATACCGATGGCCGAATATTGTATATCCATGATGCTACAGGTTTCAAGGCAAGCTGAGGTGTTAATTGAAAATCAAAAGCAACATAACTGGAATAGACGAGTTAGGATGGAAGAGCTATACGGAAAAACTGTTTTAATTATAGGTACCGGTGCAATTGGGACTCAAACGGCTAAACTATGTGAAGCGTTCGGAATGAAAGTTATAGGCGTCAACAGTGATGGAAGAAAAGTAGAGCGTTTTGACAGTGCTTATAGTATGGATGAAATTTCAATTCCTCTAGCAGAAGCAGATTTTGTGATTTCTGTTCTTCCGAGCACTGTGAAAACAAAGGGGCTTTTAAATAAAGACTTTTTCTATAAGATGAAGCAAGATTCTGTTTTTATTAATATTGGAAGAGGAGATGTAGTTGTTGAGAATGACCTCATTCCATTACTTAACGAAAATAGAATTAAACATGCGGTGCTAGATGTATTTGAAAAAGAACCTTTAGCTGAGGACCACCCATTTTGGGAGATGGGAAATGTTACGGTTACGCCTCATCTCTCAGGGATTACAAAGAATTATCTGCCTAGAGTAATGGTGATCTTTCATAGAAACCTTCAGTACTATTGTCATCATCAATTAACAAGCATGGAAAATATCATAGCATTAGAGAAAAGATATTAGGACAAAGAGAATGAATGAAAGCTGTTGGTAAATAATACTCTTATATAAAGAAAGTTTGACAAAAGAGATTCTCACAATGTACACTAATTATAAAGATTATAAAGTAAGAATGTTTTTAGAAGTGAGGTGCATGGCGAATGTCTGAACATCAATTAAAAGATGCGTTGGATGCCTTAAAACAAACAGGAGTACGTATTACACCTCAACGTCATGCTATACTTGAATTCTTAGTCGATTCCATGACACACCCTACAGCCGATGATATATATAAAGCGTTAGAAGGAAAATTCCCTAATATGAGTGTTGCCACAGTTTATAACAACTTAAGGGTATTTCGTGAAGTTGGACTTGTAAAGGAATTAACGTATGGCGATGCATCAAGTCGTTTTGATTTTGTAACGTCAGACCACTATCACGTTATTTGTGAGAAATGTGGAAAGATTGTTGATTTCTCTTACCCAGGACTTGATGAAGTTGAGGCGTTAGCTGCACATGTAACGGGATTTAATGTAAGTCACCATCGAATGGAGATTTACGGTGTGTGCAGTAGTTGTGAAAAGAAAGAAACACATTAAACAAGCTGGTCTTTTGGACAGCTTGTTTTTTTGTTTTAACAGTCAGTCGTATTGGAGAAATGGGCTTTGCTTACGTTCGCGAGATATGAAATAACCCTATTAAAGGAAAGTGGGCCACATTTGTATTGTATTTAAGTAAAAAGGGATGAAAAGCATACGCAAACAAGGAATGTGAATGTTTTTGTATAGATAGGTGAATGAAATCATACGTAAAATACAGAAAAAGGGGAAAATGATAATAAAAGTGGTAGGGAATGTGATAATTATCCATTTGCGTATTGTTTTGAAGTAAAAAGGGGTAAAAAGCATACGCAAAAGAGGAATGTGAATGCTTTTATATAGGATAGGTGGTATGAAACCATACGCATATTTTTTGAAGAGGAAACTCTTTATATAAATAAAAATGACCATCAATGCAGTGTGTGCAATTTGATGGTCATTTCTTGTCTTTTAATTCATTAATATTTAAGCCGTTCTTCTTTATTTGTTTAAACTCTTTTTATTATAGCTTTCATCAAACTCTTTTCCTTCAAGATCCTTGTCCAATGTTAAAGGTTCCTTACAATACATACACATGTCTACCCGACCAAGTATCTTTGTCGGTTTCCCACATGATGGACATGTGACCTGTACGGCTTTTGTCGAGAGCATACCGATCCAGAAGTAAACAACGGTGCTTGCAATAATCGAAAGCATACCTAACATCATAAAGATCGTCATAACCCACATGTTTGTTCGGAAAAATACCCCGATATACATAATAATAAACCCTATAAATATTAAGCTTAAAGCAAAGGTTCTTATTTTATTTATTTTACTAGTATATTTACGAGCCATTTTGACCTCCTAGAATAGATTAATTTTTAAGTTCGTTTGCAAATGTCACCTTTAAAGTGAAAGATATAAGTAACAAGCCTCTTTTGGTCATAAGATACTTGCGCTTTTTTAAATATAGCACAGGTTATATAATAGATAAATTGTTTACTAAATTTACATAAAAACTTGTTTTTTTAAAGTGACTCTGAAAGTAAAGGGTTTTGACAATGAGATGTAGAAACATTTAGTAAAGCCCATATAAGGGAGGAAGATTGATGGAAAATATTCTCCGTCCTATTTATCAAGAACGAGCAAGTCATACCAATACTTTAGCCATTATCATGATTGAAAAGCGGAATCAAACCTCCCCTTTAACTGATAATTTAGATGTAGCTCTCCTGGTTATCGTAAATGAAGCTGAACAGGCTTTATTTGTTAAACATTATGAATATGAAGAAAAAAAAGCATCTTTAACGGTGATGACGAAAGATGACCTGAACGAGTCCATCCTGTTAGGTACAAATAGAAGGATTGTAGATTGGATCCTGAACGGAAAAATTCTTTTTGATCGTAATGAATACATAATAGAACTAATAGACCGACTAAAAACATTTCCTTTTAGTGAAAGGAAAATGAAAATCGGTATTGAATTTGCTAAGTTGGTTCGAAGATATCTGGAGGGTAAGGAGTTCTTCGAATCAATGCAACTGTTAGATACTTATAATCATGTTGTTCACGCGTTACATCATCTAGCAAGACTTGAAGTGATTGATAGGGGATACTATCCTGAGGTAACGGTATGGAACCAGGTAAAACAAATAGAACCGCAAATTTATAAATTGTATAAGGAATTAGTGGAAAGTGAAGAATCACTAGAGAAAAGATTAGAATTACTATTCTTAGCAAGTGATTTCCTAATTCATTCTAAGATAGAAATTGGTGCAGCACATATTTTAACTGTTATGTCTGAAAAAGATTCATGGTACTTCGATGAGCTATATCAACATCCAGAATTGAAGTATTACTCTGTAGACTTAAGTGTTCTTTTAGAATTTTTGGTTGAGAAGCAATACATATCTATAGAAAGAAAACAAACAAAAGGTAAGGGGATTTATCATCGTATATATTTTCTTGAGAAAAAATATTGACTTTAATTTTTATAGGTGATATATTATTAAACGTCGCTGTTACTTAAGTGTTAGCAGCGTCCTTATTTTCTTCTTAACGGTAAAAAACTTTTTTAAAAAAAGAGTTGACGATCCGGTTTGAAGATGTTATATTAATAAAGTCGCTTCTGAGAGAACGACATGAAATGATCTTTGAAAACTAAACAAAACCAAGCGTGCCAACGTTAATTTCGATTAACAAAAACAACGTACTATATAGTACAAACTTTTATGAGCTATATCAACTCTTTATTGGAGAGTTTGATCCTGGCTCAGGACGAACGCTGGCGGCG
>NZ_JBLUOI010000048.1:0-41620 GCF_048059995.1 Metabacillus sp. YM-086
TGGACACGGCTGAAAAAATATGTGATCGGTTTTTACTCGTATCAGGGGGAACAATGGTTGCTCAAGGAACAATTGAGGAAATTCAGGCAAGTACAGGCCTACCTGGTGCTTCTTTACTTGATTGCTTCAATAAAGTTGAGGAAGGCAGGTAAAGAAAAATGAGAGGAAGAAAAATTTGGTGGAGACGCTTGAAACAAGATTGGCTTTATCAATTTAACATTATTCGTACGGTTTTTGATTGGACGATCATTGTTTATCTTCTTATCCCATTCTTGGCTTTTTTAGGCATAACCTATTACTCCTGGTGGAACTCGTTGCCTGATTGGCTTGAGGGAGTGCCGTATGAAGCTCTTTTTCTTAGTTGTTTTTTGTTGTGTTGGCAAGGTACCATTCGAACGTTTATGGAAGAAGCTGATCAACTTACACTATTACAATTTTCAAAGATTATGACGGAAATAAGGTATATCGGGGTCATTTACTCTTGGATCCTACTACTTCTTAAGTGGTTACTACTTTTTGTTTGGTTATATCCGTTATTAAACCATTACGATGATCTAACTTTTTATCAGTTACTTGTTACTTCTCTATTCTTTTTTAGTTTAAATTTATTACTTACAACTTACAAACAAGTTGTTTACAAGTTTGGATTTTGGAAGAAGCTGATCATTGAATTAGTTGTTACTTGTTTCATTTTGATTTTGTGTTTTGCTATTATCTTTAAGCCTATTCATCCGTTAATTATAGGGATTGCTCTCATTTTTTTCTGCTTATCATTATGGCAAGTGAAGGGATATCAATCTCAAATAAAAACATTCTATGATGATGTTGAAAAAGAACAAAGAAATAAAGTGAAATATATAAAGTTTATGTTTACTGTGAATCCAGAAGTCACAATGCCACAGGTAAAAAAGCAAAAGAAAAGGTCTCGGATATTATGGAGGAATTCCGCAAGAATTTTTCAGAAAAGATCACCTGAAAATGGGGTAACAGAACTGTTTATGAAATCATTTCTTCGTGATAAAGGGAATCTACTACAATATTTTCAGGTTATATCTATTACATCAGCTATCATATTCACTACACCTATATGGATAAAATGGTTAGTAACAATCGTCTTTTACTTTTTCTTTAGAGAATGGATTGTACTGATGTTTAAAGAAATAGTAAAACAGAACCCATATCTGTCAGCTGACTATGGAGAAAAGGAGTATATGTTTATTGCCCAGAAAAAATGTGAAAACCGATTTGTTTACCCAGGTGTTTGCCTCGTAATCTTAATAGCTAGCTTATCAACAGTGATTGCTATTTTATTATAGTAGAGCTCAATTATTTAGAACTTTGCTTTAAATTATGCTAGGCTATATATAGAAAAGCTTACATTTTTTGAAAGCAAGCAGCATACCAATAGCTATTACATATTGTACATACGTAGGCAACGGACTAATCGGAGGTATTAAGGTGATTATTTTAAAAAGTAAACGAGAAATTGAACTCATGCATAAAGCAGGTCAACTGCTGGCAAATTGTCATAAAGAAATTGCTAAAAGAATCAAGCCTGGTGTTACAACACTTGAAATTGATGCATTTGTAGAACAGTATCTAAAAAAGCATGGTGCAACACCAGAACAAAAAGGGTATAAAGGCTATGAATTTGCAACATGTGCATCAATAAATGATGAAATCTGCCATGGTTTCCCGAGAAACACCCCATTACAAAATGGTGATATCGTCACAATTGATATGGTTGTAAATTTAAATGGTGCACTTGCTGACTCAGCCTGGTCGTATGCTGTAGGAGATGTTTCACCTCAAGCGGCTAAGCTATTACAGGTTACGGAGGAAGCTTTAAATAAGGCAATTGAACAATCTGTTGTTGGAAACAGACTAGGAGATATTGGTCACGCTATTCAATCATATGTTGAGGACGTAGGGTATTCAGTTGTTAGAGATTTTACAGGTCATGGAATTGGAAGAACCATTCATGAACCACCAACAGTTCTTCATTATGGTGAGCCCAATAAGGGTCAGCGCTTAAAGGAAGGCATGGTTATCACAATTGAACCGATGGTGAATATTGGAGCGTGGGAGTCGAAAATGGACGATAACCATTGGACAGCAAGAACAGTAGACGGAAGTTTATCAGCACAATATGAACACACAATTGCAATAACAAAAGATGGTCCACTTATTTTAACGAAACAATAAGACATGTTTCTTTATAAAAAAAGCGAAATGAATCTAATGATTCATTTCGCTTTTTTTTAGTGTCCACCAATAAAGGCTAGTTGAATGAAAAAGAGAACGGCAAAAATATAAACAAAGATGTGAACTTCTTTCCACTTTCCTTTTGCAATTTTCATTAAAGGATATGAAATGAAGCCAAGTGCAATTCCAGTAGCAATGCTTGATGTTAGGGGCATGCTTAAAACAACTAAAAAGGCAGGGAACGCTTCGTCAAGCTCTTTCCAATTGATTTCTGCAATAGCCCCCATCATTAAGCTTCCGACAATAATTAATGCTGGTGCAGTAATTGCGGAGATACCAGAAACTGCTCCAATTAAAGGACTGAAAAATAATGTTAGACCGAATAGGGCTGAAACGGTTAACGTTGTTAAGCCTGTTCTTCCACCTGCTGCAACACCGGCAGAAGATTCAATGTATGCACTAGTTGGACTTGTTCCAAACATTGCACCAATTGTTGTGGCAGCTGAATCTGCTAGCAACGCTGTACGAGCTCTTGGTAATTCATTGCCCTTCATAAGCCCTGCCTGTTGAGCCACTCCAATCATTGTTCCTGTTGTATCAAAGATGGTTACAAGCAAGAAAGAAAACACAACGGCATATAAGCCATGTGATATTACATCAGTTAAAGCTGAAAATGGATTTGTAATAATCAATCCTTCAGGCAAGCTTGGGAATGACATAACTCCTTGATCAAATGATAATTGCCCTGTGAAAAAGGCGATAATCCCGGTTATAACCATACCAACGAATAACGCGCCATGCACATTTAGGCTCATTAATATTAATGTTATAGCTAAACCAATTAATGCTAACACAACAGATGGAGAATGAAGATCACCTAATGCCACTAGATTGTTTGGATCTGCTGTGACAATTCCTGTTAATCGAAGACCAATAAAAGCAATGAAAAGGCCAATACCAGCTGTGATTCCATGCTTTAAATTGCTCGGTATTGCTTCAATTAATTTCTTTCGAAACGGAGTTAGCGAAAGGATGACAAATAGTATTCCGGCAATAAAAACAGCAGAGAAGGCTGTTGTATATGAAATATTTTCATTTGCTCCAACAACGGAATAGGCAAAGTATGCATTTAATCCCATCCCCGGTGCAATCGCAATTGGATAGTTTGCTGATAGGGCCATCCAAAGTGTCCCTATTATTGTCGCAATGATTGTTGCTGTAAAGACTTGGTCGAATGGAACTCCTGCATCTGCCAAAATAATTGGATTCACGACAACGATATAAACCATAGTTAAAAACGTTGTGATTCCAGCTAAAATTTCGGTTCGGGCATTTGTTCTGTTTTCTGATAGCTTAAACATATGTACCTCCGATTTTTTACGAACGTTTTTTCAAAACATTTATAATAATATTCGTTTTTAATCTTTATTGCAATAGTTTTCTTCACATTGTCCCTAACAATCCATTTATATTTTGTGACAAAAAGATCAAAACTAACAAATAGATTTGCTTTTTAACACTCAACATACTTTTTCATGAAGGCACGTGTTAGTATGATAATAGAATAATGAATAATATGGCAGGAGGATCATATATGAATTGGAACGAAGAAGTTGAGAAAAGAAGAGAGAGTCTTATAAAAGATACACAGGAATTTCTACAAATTAAAAGTGTATTGAATGAGGACTCAAAAACAAGTGATGCTCCGTTCGGAGAAGGAATCCATAAGGCATTTTCTCATCTCATACATTTAGGTGAAGAAGCTGGCTTTACTACTAAAAATGTAGATGGCTATGCAGGTCATATTGAATTAAAAGGAAATGGTGAAGAGGTTGTAGGAATATTATGTCATGTTGATGTTGTTCCAGAAGGTGATGGCTGGACAAGTGATCCTTATGGTGCAGAGATTCGTGACGGGAAAATTTTTGCAAGAGGTGCGATAGATGATAAGGGGCCAACAATTGCAGCATTTTATGCAATGAAAATTGTGAAAGATTTGCAATTACCGTTAAGTAAAAATGTTCGCATGATTATCGGTACAGATGAGGAGAGTGAATGGCGCTGTGTTGATCATTACTTTAAGCATGAGAAGATGCCAGAGTTAGGTTTTGCCCCTGATGCGGATTTTCCGATCATTTTTGCTGAAAAAGGAATTATTGATTTAACGATCGAGCAAAATGGATCTTTCACTGATTTAACATCAGATGTTGTTCTCCATTCCTTTGAGTCTGGAAGAAGATATAATATGGTTCCAGACTTTGCTAAAGCTGTGTTATCATCTCAAAATAACAATGAAATGATACAACAATTTAAATCATTTATTAGCGACAAAAATATAAGCGGACAGGCTATGATTGAAGAGCAAATGATAAGTTTAACTGTTGAAGGTGTCTCAGCACATGCAATGGAGCCTAACAACGGTACGAATGCGGGCATTTTGTTAGCTGAATTTCTACATAATCTGAATCTTGATCAAAAAGGCGAAAATTATATACAAGCGATTGTTCATTATTTCTTAGATGACACGCGCGGTCGTAAGCTCAACATAGCGTTTTCTGATGAAGTTAGCGGGGAACTAACAGTTAATCTAGGTGTGATGAAATACACTAAGGACCAGCTTGGCAAAATTGGAGTAAATATACGTTATCCTGTTTCAGGAAATGCTGAAACAATAAAAAAAGAAATAAACAATGTAGAAGGCTTTTCATTAGTATCATTTGATGACTCGAAACCACACTATGTGGAGGAAAATCATCCCCTTATTCAAACTTTGAAAAAAGTGTATGAAGAACAAACCGGAGAAAATGCTGAGCTTATAGCGATTGGTGGAGGAACATATGCAAGATCGTTAGAAGCTGGTGTTGCTTTTGGACCTTTATTTCCAGGTAGACCAGATGTTGCTCACCAAAAGGATGAATATATTGACATTGAGGATTTATTGAAAGCAACAGCCATTTATGCACAAGCAATATATGAATTAGCAAAATAAGGTTTGCCCTGTGAGGAAAAATAAAAAAAGCTGTCGAGGCTTCTCGACAGCAGCACGGGAGGGGAAGCATCTTCTCACTTTTAAAATGAGAAAACATCACTTGATAAGTATCTTTCCCCTGTATCACAAGTGATACACACCACAACATCATCAGGTGTTAGTCGTTTTGCAACTTCAATTGCTGCATAGCATGCAGCTCCGGAAGAAGGCCCAACTAACAGTCCTTCCTCACGTGCTAATCTTCTTGTAATGTCATATGCTTGTTCATCTTCAATTTTAAAAATTTCATCATATACATCTTGATTTAAAATCGGTGGAATAAATCCGGGGCTTGTCCCAACTAGCTTATGGTTTCCAGGTTTACCACCTGAAAGGACAGGAGAACCGGCAGGCTCAACAACATGGACTGTTACATTTTTATAATGTTCTTTCAAGGCTTCACCTGTACCTGTAATGGTACCGCCAGTTCCAGCTGTCGCAACAAATGCTGAGAGTGGTTTGCCGATTTCATCAAGGGCCTCTATAATCTCCCTTGCAGTTGTATGTCTATGAGCATCAGGGTTTGCATGATTATCGAATTGCATTGGAATAAATGAATCAGGAATTTGTTTAGCTAGCTCCTCAGCTTTTTTTATTGATCCTGGCATTCTTTCATGTCCTGGAGTTAGAACCACTTCTGCTCCGTAAGCTTTAAGCAAGTTAATTCGTTCTTTTGTCATAGTATCAGGCATAACGAGGATTGCTTTATAGCCTCTTGCTGCCGCGTTCATTGCAATTCCAATCCCGGTATTCCCACTAGTTGGCTCAATAATAGTTGAATTTGGCTTTAATAAGCCTTGTTTTTCTGCCTCAACGATCATGTTGAAAGCTGCTCGGTCTTTCACGCTTCCACTCGGGTTAAAGAATTCAAGCTTTAAATATATTGATGCACCATTTTCTGGGTTTAAACGATTTAACCTAACTAGAGGTGTATCTCCGATAAGCTCTGATACGTTATTTGCAATTTTCATGTTGCCACTTCCTTTTTCATTTATATAAGGCTGTTAGAGAACCTTGAGCCGTAGTATTTTTTACACTATCAGAAAGGATATAAATTTTATGGAGGATAGTATAAGAAAAACTAGGGCTTTCGCCATTAGGACTTGGCGATAAGCAAGTTTTTCTAATAAATCACTTATTTTATAATATAGACAGTTAACAGTATAGCAACTGCTGAACGCATTGTATATGAAACGACCTTTTAAAGCTTGGATATGTGGGATAAAATAAACTTATCTTAAATAACATTGGGGGCTGCTATGAAAAAACATTATTTTATTGCCGTACCTATTGAAGAACATCATCAACAGCTTATTCAAAATTGGATTACAACCTATAAAAATAAATTGCCCTTTCAATCATGGGTCCATCCAAATGATTATCATATTACATTAGCATTTTTAGGTGATGTAGGGGAAGTTGAGAAATTAGAGTTATTAGTCGAGAAAATTCAACAGGTTGTTCAGTTTGTTCCACATTTTGATTTGATGTTAAAAGGAATTGACGTTTTTGGTAAGCAGGATGCTCCAAGAATTTTTTGGGCTGGTGTAAAAGAATCAATGAATCTACAGCATTTACAAAAACAAGTGTTTGACAGATGTCAAGAAGTGGGGTTTCAGCTTGATAAAAAGCCTTTTCGTCCTCACATTACGTTAGCGAGAAAATGGAAGTCAGAAGAGCCTTTTAGAAAATGGCCACAACTAGATCATGCTTTTGAAGGAAGTTCATCTCATTTTCATGTAAAGAAGATTCATCTGTATCAAACAAATCTGAATAAAATTCCAAAGTATGAGGTGGTTGAAACATTTCCTTTGAAAACTTTGGAGAATGAAACAGAATGAAATATGTTAAGCTGATTCTACAAATTACTTGTTTATATGGAATTTATAGTATAGGTGAAGGAATTCGGGCACTTATTAAACTTCCCATTCCAGGAAGCTTGATTGGAATGGTTTTATTATTTGTCGCTCTTCATTTTAAATGGATTAAAAGAGATTGGTTTTCTTCTGGGGGATCGTTTCTTTTGAAAAATTTGCCGATATTATTTATTCCTGCAACTGTAGGGATTATTGATTATCTGAATTTATTTAAAGGATTTGGGATTATTACCTTATTCATTGCATTTTGTAGTACGATGATCGTTATGGTGGCTTCAGCATATATAAGTGATGTTCTTTTGGCAAAAGGGAAGAAAGTTCATAAAGATAAGGGGCTATCTTTATGACAATTTTAATAGGGTTATTTTTTATTTTGATAACTTTACTTATTTTTAGTTTTATGAGGAAACTTTACACGAAATTTCCACATCCGATATTAGTTCCAATTTTTACGTCTAGCCTGTTCATTGTCATTATCCTTCTTTTAGCTAAAATATCTTATAGTTCATATATGATAGGTGGTCAATGGATTGAGCATCTTTTAGGTCCTGCAGTTGTTGCTTTTGCAATTCCACTTTTTGATCATCGGGAAACTTTAAAGCGTAACATAGTAAGTATTTTTACTAGTGTTTTCATTGGTTCGCTAATTGGCGTGTGTAGTGGGATTATCATGAGTCTATTAACTAATGTAGACGAAAAACTATTACGTTCGTTAGCACCTAAATCTGTCACGACTCCAATAGCTATGGACATAAGTGAAATGGTAGGAGGAACACCGACTCTTGCAGCTGTTTATGTCATGATTGCTGGAATTTCAGGAGCAATGTTTGGACCTTACTTGATGAATTTGTTTAAAATTAAACAACCAATTTCAAGGGGAATTGGCTTAGGGACTGCTTCACATGGGATTGGAACGGCAAGAGCATTAGAGATGGGAACGGTTGAAGGAGCCATAAGCTCAATTTCCATGACACTAAGTGCAATATTTACTAGCATTCTTTGTCCAATCCTTTTATCCTTATTTTTATAAAGAGAATTTAATTAAAGAGGCTATAACACTAGGACACCATTAGTTTACGATTAGTGGGAAACTGCCTTTGAAGTAGCTAAGTTTTAAAAACAGCAAAATAGGAGTTGTTCAGCGTTTGGCGCAAATCATTAAGCTTTTTGATTATATATCCCGCTATGAATTAGATGCTTATCGTTACCCAAGTCAATTCATACGTTTAAAGAGACAGCAATGGGAAAAGGTATTTCAGGCCTGGGAGAATAACATGTTCCATACTGTTATGAAGGTAAGTGAAACGCCTGATAACCAAGATGAAGAGGAAGAAGAGAAATCTACTTTAATTAAGAAATTTAAAAAAAGATTTTCAAAGGTAGAACAAGAGCAACAAATGATTAAACCTCTAGTAAATGATTCGGCTTTAGATGATGATGAATTACAGTTTCAATTTACGACAATTCCAAAGACACTTGATGACTTAAAGCATTTATTTTTAGATTATATTTTTCGTTTTCAAATTCGATGGGCAAGTTCAACAATCCGTGAGAAATCCTCTGTTGATCATGCTATTTATCGAGATCAATTATTGCCTTATTTTGTGAAACGTCTTCCCGATCATTATTTATTACTTTATCGTCCTGTTTTCAAACTGAAAAATGCACCGGTAGAATTGGATATTATCTTAATTGGGACGACTGAAATTTATTGTTTAACAATTGTAGAACAATTACCTGAAACTGTTTTTATTGGTTCAAAGGAGAAATTTTGGACAGCCCGAAGAGGGGACGCAGAACGCAAATTATTAAATCCTGTACTTAGTTTAAATCGTACGGGTACGGTTGTACAAAAATTAATTCATTCACAAGATATTGATATTTCAGTAAAAAAATTAATTATAAGTCGAAACGGTTATGTTGACTATCCCTTTGCTCCACATGATATAACGATTTTAGATAAGAGAAATTATGAAGAATGGTTTCAAAGACTAAGAACCTCATCAGCGCCTTTGAAACACACCCAGTTAAAAGCTGCCCAAGTTCTCTTATCGCACTGCTTAACAAACTCTTTTAATCGAAGTGAATGGAATGAAACGACATAAAAGTTTAAAGTTTTTTTGTTAAATTTGAGCTTTAGATAATTGATAATCTTAGTGGAGCGTAATGAAACGGTCTATGCATAAAAACTAAAACCTCAATTTTAAATGTTTATCAAATAAAGGACAAGATGTCATTTTGTCCTTTATTTTATTTCCAAAAAAGCAATGATTTAAAATGAAAAGCTAATAAATGGGACATGAACACAAATATTACAAATACATAAACTATGAACAAGATGGAGCTTCAATATGAGTGTATTATTTTTGATTATTCACCAGGAATCTGGTTATGGTAGAGGAAGTAAAATATGGAAAAAAGTTAAGAAAGAACTTGATAAAAGAAAAGTGTCTTTTCGTTCTTTCTATACAGAATATCCTGGACATGCGGAGGCTCTTGCCAGACAAATCGCCACAATCCAAGATTACCGTCTAAAAACTGTTATTGGAATAGGTGGAGAAGGCACAATTAATGAAATTGTAAACGGTTTAAGTTCATTTGATAAAATACAGATGGGCTTTATTTATTCAGGAAGTAGAAATAAATCACTGACCAATTTCTCTTTATCTTCTGACCCAAAAAAAGCTATAAAACATTTATTTCAACGCTGGAATGCACCTTTAAATGGATATTATTTAGGGGAATATCGTGTTGAAGGGAAGAGTGGGAAGAATTATTTTTTCAATCGTGTGGGTATAGGGCTGGACGCCAGTATACTGAGTCAAGAAAAAAAGGAGGGAAAGGCAAAGTCAGGTTTGCCCATTTTAGGGCATGTCAGGTTTATTGTCGGGCTATTAAAGGTATTATGGAATTATGAATTCTTTTCAATATCTCTTGAGACAGATCAAGAGCAACCCTTAGAGTTTGATTCAGTATGGTTCATAATCGTTTCTAATCGTTCTAATAGAGATGGAAATTTACATGTTTTAATCATAAAAGAAGCTAAGCGGCTTAAATTACTACCTTTATTATTATTGACTAAGGAAAGAAACAAAACAAAAAATGAGTTTATTGAGGAAATATCCTGCAAAGAGATCACAGTGAAGACTGATTCCACTCGACTTGTTCATGCTGATGGAGATGTAATAGGAGAAAGCCCAGTGATTATCAAGATTAGTGAATCACATAAGGCATTTATCCTATAGATGTTATGGTTTTAACATCGGAAATTCTATCATTGTTAGAAATTGGTCCAAATTCACAACAAAAACTCTCATATGGGGGTGCTCATCATGCTGAGTATTAATAGGCAATTCCAAGCCTTTTTAGATAAAATGAATGAAATAGCAGTTATTATGCCTAAGGAATTTGATAGTGAAAATAAAGCTTTTTTTATAAAGAATGATCAAAATCAAGAGGCTCTATTAATAGTAGAAAAAATTGATATTGGAAAACAAATAAAATATGTCTGTAGTTTATCGAACCCACTATCATTTGGGAAAACCTACATCATTAATGATGAAGATGGTTTAGAAACAGATTTACAAATAGGAGCTGTCATTCGGTCGGATGAATTCGATAAGAAATTTTATTATGATGGCAATGATTTAGGAGCAAATTATACTAAGGAAAAAACAGAGTGGAAAGTCTGGGCTCCTACAGCAACCATTGTAAAACTTCGAATTTATCGAAGCGATGGAACGCAAGTTGATACTTTCCATATGATCAGATGTGAAAAAGGTACATGGTCGATTACACTTGATGGTGATTATGAAGGATATTATTATACGTTTCTAGCTTGCATAAATCTTGTGTGGAATGAAGCTGTTGATCCATACGCAAGAGCGGTCTCAATTAATGGGGAATACGGTGTTATTATTGATCAAAGCTTAACAAATGTACCAATAATGATTCCATCTGCTCTTAAACAGAAAACGGATACCATCATCTATGAGGTTCATGTTCGAGATTTTTCTATTCATGAAAATAGCGGGATGAAAAATAAAGGGCGATATGAAGCGTGGACGGAGCTAAATACCAAAAATAGTTTAGGCGATTCTACAGGTATTTCCTATTTGAAAGAGTTAGGTGTCACACACATTGAATTGTTGCCTGTAAATGATTTTGAGGAAGTTGATGAACAAAAACCCTTCGAAGCATATAACTGGGGCTATAACCCCCTGCATTACTTCGCACCAGAAGGGAGTTATTCTCTAGCGCCTGAAAACCCGTATAAGCGAATAATAGAACTCAAAACACTTATTCAATCTCTCCATAAACAGAATTTAAGAGTTATTGTTGATGTAGTTTTTAATCATGTTTATTCCAAAGAAAATTCTTCATTTGAAAAGTTATTACCAGGTTACTATTTCAGGCATGATGAAAATGGAATGCCTTCTAATGGAACAGGTGTAGGAAATGATCTTGCCTCGGAACGAATGATGGTCAAAAAGTTTATTGTAGATTGTGTAAAGTATTGGATGAATGAGTTTGATATAGATGGCTTCCGTTTTGATTTAATGGGCATTCTTGATGTTAAGACTATGAATGAGGTTCAGAAAGAAGTTCTAGAGATAAAGGAAGATGCTATTTTATTAGGAGAAGGATGGGATTTGCTTACTCCATTACCTTATGAAGAAAAAGCAATCATTCCGAATGCTCATAAGCTGCCAACGATTAGCTTTTTTAATGACCAGTTTAGGGATGTGATTAAAGGGAGTACATTCAGTGTTCAAGATCGCGGGTTTGTATATGAAAACCTTGATACTCTCGAGCAGATGAAAGCACTTATAACTGGATCACCTTCTATGTTTCATGAACCTCACCAATCAATTAATTATGTTGAGTCACATGATAATCATACGATGTGGGATCGCTTTTTATCTTTTGCAGATTCTGAAAGCGAAGAATTAAGAAAGGCAAGACATCGGTTAGCAACAAGCATTGTTCTATTATCTCAAGGCATCCCCTTTCTGCATGGCGGCCAAGAATTTTTCCGAACAAAAAACGGTGTGGAAAATAGTTATAACTCCCCTGATGAAATCAACCATCTAAATTGGAATGAAAGATCACAACAAAAAGAAAATGTTGAGTATATGAAAGGGTTGATAAAGCTTAGAAAACTCCATGGGGGTTTTCGATTATCATCTCAAGAATTGATAAACAAACATGTGCATTTTAATAATTATCCTCATCTTCTTTCTTATGAAATGAAGAATGTAGGAGCCTATGGACCGTGGGAAAGACTAGTTGTCATTCATCATCCTCAATGTCAAACATCGTATCAATTTATTCTTCCTGGAAATAAGGGATGGAAACAGATTATTAGTCCTTCTACGATCCTACTCGATCGACCTATTGAGGTAGATCATAAAATAGAGATAAGAGAAATCGGAACGTATGTTTTTTGTAAAAACTAGGATTTTTAGTTTTGCTTGACTAGTCTTAGTCTAAGAGGCTAAAATTTAATAGGATGGCTATAGTGCAAAGAGTCTATAATCACTAATAGCTATCCTTTTTATATGAGCGATTATTTTTTTACTATTGTAAGAACCTAAAGGAAAATAACTTTTTCATAAATTTTTATACGAAATGTTGGGTTGAAATTGAAGGTGAACTGGTTGGAACAAGTATTAGGTAGCGAGTGGAAAATTACACCTGCTGGAGGAGCAACAGGAGATGCTTATTTTGCAACAAAAGAAGGGCAGGAGCTTTTTTTAAAGCGAAACAGTTCTCCATTTTTAGCCGTACTCTCTGCAGAAGGCATCGTTCCAAAGTTAGTGTGGACAAAGCGGATGGAAAATGGTGATGTGATTACAGCACAACACCGCCTAATTGGCCGCGAGCTAAAGCCAAAGGAAATGAATGGGCAAAATGTAGCTGAATTGTTGCATAAAATTCATCGTTCAAAAGAGCTTTTAGATATGCTGAGAAGATTAGGAAAGCAACCGCTCACTCCAAACTCCATAATTGAAGATATTTGGCAAGCAGTTGCTTTTGAAGGATTCGATATTCCTGAAATTACTGAAGCTATAGAGCTCTTAGTCAAACAATTGCCAAATGTTCAATGTAATGACCAAGTTGTCTGCCATTGTGATGTGAACCATAATAACTGGCTTCTATCTGAGGATAATCAATTATATTTAGTTGATTGGGATGGAGCTATGATTGCTGATCCTGCTATTGATATAGGCATTTTACTTTACTGGTATATCGATGAAGCTGATTGGACAGAATGGCTTTTATCATACGGTTTGGAGCTGGACGAGCATCTAACAACTAGAATTTATTGGTATGTGCTCTTACAAGCACTAACCTCTTTTTTATGGTACCATGCAAAAGAAAATGAAAAAGAAAAGCAAAACTGGGTTGAGCATATCAGAATCATACTTGATAAAATAAAAAACCGTTAAGAATAGGTATCAATTTCATTAATCCATTGTGATAATTGATTTTGGTGTGATTCTATATGTTGATCTAATGATGCTGAATATTTGCCCGTCTGGCTATAGTTATATATATCTTCAAGCAGTTCCATTGATTGTTGATTCGTATTTGAATGAACCATTAGAGATTTAATGACTCTTTCCAGCTGTTCACACTCTGCTACAGTTCCACAGCATTCACTTTGATGATCTGATAAAATATCTTTTAGTAAGTTTACCTGATCCTGGTATTGAATTGGCAAAATAAACACTCCTTTTAATAAGCCATATACCTTTAATTTGTGTTTATTAAGTAAAAATATACAAGTAAATCTTATTATAAGAAGATCAATTTTCACTAAGGTACTGACTGGATAAAGGTCAGTCTTTTTATTGCAATGAAAGATATGTAAGTAATACAATTCCTGAATAGGTGTATTTAGATAAGCCTTGCGAACAAGCTTTTTTCATGTTATGTTTTAGAACGATATAATAACGATAGAGGTGTCTTCATGCGTTTACGTAATAAACCTTGGGCTGGTGAATTTATCGCTGAGCATTCTGACTATGCTATTTCAAACCCTGAAAATTATAAAGGGAAATGGCATGAAGTGTTCGGTAATCAAAACCCAATTCATATAGAAGTAGGGACAGGGAAAGGGCAATTTCTAGCAGGAATGTCTCAACAAAACCCTAACATTAATTATATTGGCATAGAGCTATTTGATAGTGTTATTGTGGCTGCTATTCAAAAAGCAGTTGATAAGCAACTTTCTAATTTTAAGTTGCTTAACGTGAATGCGAAAAATTTAACAGAGTATTTTGATCAAGGAGAAATTGATCGTGTCTACTTGAATTTTTCTGATCCATGGCCAAAAACACGTCATGCGAAGCGACGTCTTACTTATAAGAGTTTTTTACAAATGTATGAGAATGTACTTGTAAAAGGTGGAGAAATCCATTTCAAAACAGACAACCAGGGATTATTTGAATATTCTCTTATTAGTTTTTCGGAATATGGACTTCGATTAAAATATATTAGCCTTGATCTTCATAAAAGTGATTTTGAAGGAAATGTTATGACTGAATATGAAGAAAAATTTTCTGAAAAAGGTCAACGTATTTATCGTGTAGAAGCTAAGTATATGAATGAATAAGTTCTTATTTGAGGAAATGGTGAAAATGCCATTTCCTTTTTTGTGTTTTATGCTGATCATTATAGGATCTCACATCTTTTTCCTAACGATTATCTCTATGGTAAAATAATAGATGGGGAGGGATGTTAATGGAAACATTTCAAATTGGTCAAACGAAGATGACATGGTTAAAGGGTGGAGTTACATTTCTTGATGGTGGGGCAATGTTTGGGGTGGTCCCAAAGCCGTTATGGTCTAAGAAATATCCTGTTAATGAAAAAAATCAAATCGAACTTCGAACAGATCCAATCTTGATTCAAAAAAATGGGTTACATATTTTAATTGAATCAGGAATAGGTGCAGGAAAGTTTAGTGAAAAGCAGCTTCGGAATTATGGAATTCAGGAGGAGTCTTCTGTTGAAGATACCCTAGAACAATTGGGCCTAACAACAAATGATATAGACTATGTGTTAATGACTCATATGCATTTTGATCATGCTTGCGGTCTCACGAAATGGGAGAATGGGCAATTAACATCCGTATTTCCTAAAGCGAAGATTATTACTTCCTCAACTGAGTGGGAAGAAATGAGAAATCCAAATATACGATCAAAAAATACTTATTGGCAAGAAAATTGGGAGCCCATTCAAGAGCAGGTTGAAACGTTTCAATCATCTTTATTAATTGAAGAAGGAATTACTATGTACCACACTGGTGGACATAGTGATGGTCATAGTATTATTGTCATTCAAGACGGTGGAGAAACAATCGTCCATATGGCTGACTTAATGCCAACACATGCTCATAAAAACCCTCTTTGGGTTCTTGCGTACGATGACTACCCAATGACTTCAATAGAAATGAAGCAAACATGGTTGAATTTTGCGGGAAACAACAATGCATGGTTTACCTTTTATCATGATGCATTCTACCGGAGCATAAAGTGGAATGAACAAGGTGAAATAATCGGCAAACTAGATCGAGTTAGGACATAGTTAAGAGGATAAGGGCATTTCAAATGAAATGCCCGACTTTAAGCGATACTGCTTAGTTAATTTTGTCAACATGAACAATTGTTCCACTGTTTGTGTCAACAAAGGCCTCATACTGCTCTAATTGATCCTGTACAGTTCGAGACACACCTGCTTTATAAACTTCATAAGACAAATGGTCAGTTGAGAAGTTTTCAGGAACTGTATAAATCCAAGACCCATCGATGGGTCCTTTTTCCTTAAAGGCTTTTTTCACGATTTCAAGTGCTTTTTCAGATGAAATTTTGCTTGATTTTAATTGGTCTTTTACTAAATACGTCCCAGCAATACCTAAGCCTAAGCCAAGTAAAAAATATTTGCTTTTCATGTTTCACACCCCTTTTTTATATGTCTTTCACACTGTGTTTGGGTATCTAAAGTTTCAACTCTATCATTAGTATACAGAAACCTTTAAGGCATGTTAAGAACGATTAGATGAGGTAATAGTATGTTTTAGGTATGACGGGCTATTGATCAAAGAAGTCACTACATAATAATCAAGGGCTAATGAAAGAACTGTGTTATATAAAAACGGTCTAGAGTACATAAAAAAACTTGAAAAAGATGAAAAGAGGGAAAACATGAATCAAGAAACATTAGAGTTGTTTAAAACATTAACAGAGCTGCCGGGTGCACCAGGGAACGAGCATCAAGTACGTGCATTTATGAAAAGTCAATTAGAGCCAATATCAGATGAAATTGTTCAGGATAAATTAGGTGGAATCTTTGGGGTCCGAAAAGGCGCGGAAAACGATCCAACGATTATGGTAGCTGGGCACATGGATGAAGTAGGATTTATGGTTACTGCTATAACAGATAATGGAATGCTACGTTTTCAGCCATTAGGTGGATGGTGGAGTCAGGTGCTTCTTGCGCAAAGAGTACAGATTATTACAGACAATGGACCTGTTATTGGCGTTATAGGCTCAATACCACCTCATTTGTTGAGTGAAAGTCAGCGCGCAAAACCAATGGACATGAAGAACATGCTTATTGACATTGGGGCAGATAATCGTGATGATGCAAAGGAAATTGGAATCAAACCTGGACAACAAATTGTCCCTATTTGTCCATTTACACCTATGGCAAACCCTAAGAAAATTTTAGCCAAAGCTTGGGATAATCGTTATGGATGTGGACTTGCAATTGAATTATTAAAAGAGTTAAAAGATGATAAGCTGCCAAATACATTATATTCAGGTGCCACAGTACAGGAAGAGGTTGGATTAAGAGGTGCGCAAACAGCCGCAAATATGATTAAACCAGATTTGTTTTTCGCATTAGATGCTGGTCCGGCAAATGATATGAGTGGAGATAAAAAAGAGTTTGGTCATATTGGGAAGGGAGCAGTTTTGCGAATTTATGACAGATCGATGGTTACACATCGTGGAATGAGGGAGTTTGTTCTCGACACAGCAGAAACAAATAAGATCCCTTACCAATATTTTGTTTCCCAGGGAGGAACAGATGCAGGTCGAGTACATGTATCAAATCAAGGTGTTCCGTCAACCGTAATTGGAGTAAGCTCCCGCTATATCCATACTTCTGGATCTATTCTTCATGTTGATGATTATGCAGCAGCAAAAGAGCTTCTCACACGGTTAGTTAAACAATGTGATGCAACAACGGTTAAAACCATAAAAGAGAATTCCTAAAAGAATAAGGGAGAGGCATACCGTGAGAATAGCAATTGGAACAAAAAATCCTACAAAAGTAAATGCAGTAAAAGAAGCCTTTGCTAAACATGTAAATGCGGAATTTATAGCAATAAATGTTTCATCAAATGTTTCTGCACAGCCTATAACTGATCACGAAACGTTAACAGGTGCTATGAACCGAGCAAAAAATGCTCTCGAGGCTGAAGGTTCACATTTAGATCTTGGGGTAGGTTTAGAAGGTGGCCTGGTAAAAACAGACTTTGGTTACTTTTTATGTAATTGGGGAGCACTTGTTGCACACCAGTCACAACCAATTATTGCAGGTGGGGCTAGAATTATGATTCCTGATGAAATAGGTGATCTTGTTTTTAGTGGACGTGAATTAGGTGATGTAATGGACGATTATGTAAAGAAAAACAACGTCCGCCAAAATGAAGGGGCAATTGGAATCTTTACAAATGGACTTGTTGATCGCACAAAAATGTTTCAAGAACTTTCAAGTCTTCTTATCGGTCAATATTTATATCAACAGAAACATAAATAAGAAATCGAAAACCCTTCAGTTACCTATTTACTGAAGGGTTTCAAGTTTAAATAGGGTCAGAACGTTGAGGAAGCCAGTTGGCTAAGAAAGGGGGTAATTCTTTATCATTTGCCCGAGTTGTATGGCCTCCGTTTTCTAATTTAAAGGTTTTATCTTTACTTGAAACAAAGTCAATGACGCGAATATTTTGCTCCTTTAATACAAGTCTGTCAAAATCAGTTGAAATAACAAGAAGATTAGAAGTAATATTTGCTAAGTTTGCCTCTTTACCATGAATCATTAATCCGCCATTAATTAATTTGTTTTCTTTTCCTAATTCCTGCATTAACTCCCTCATAGCAGCACCTGTAAATGGGATATGTCCATCTGTCCATTTTTTTAGCCGCTTCCACTTTTTTACATATTCATCATCATATGCTTTATTCAGTAATGATAAGTAAGGACTAAAATAGATGGGGTTTGTCACCATCCTCATTGCTGCTTTCATTGAATTTCCGGAAATGAGACCGATTGTATCAAGCAGCTCACTCACATCAAGTTTACCTTCTTTACTTGCATTAGCTAGTTCCTCAAAAAAAGGGACTGTTTCAAAATCGATTGGCGATACATTTAAAATCAAGTTGCGAACTGGTTCTTCGGCAATTGTGGCATACATGGTTGCAAGAGTACCACCTAAGCAATAGCCAATGATTGTAACTTCTTCAGCACCTGAATGTCTTAATGCTCGTCGAACACCTTTTTGAATATAATCAACAACATAGTCACTTGCCGTAATGTCTTTGTCTTCATATCCTGGTATACCAAAATCTAATAAATACACTTCAAAGCCGTTTCGTGTGAAGTTTTCAATGGCACTGTTACCAGGTGCCATGTCTAAAATAAAGGGCTGATTAACTAAAGAATAAACTAGAAATAAAGGTACCTTATATTTTTTTTCAGCAGGCGCATAGTACCACAATGTTGCTTTATTCTTTTTCCAAACAGCTTTTCTAGGTGTAGCCCCAACTTTAGGCTCAGGACTACTCCATACCCCAAAGAAGTTTTTCCATCTTTTTATTTCCTGATCAAGATCATAAGTAGGAGTGGATGGTTGTTTTTTATCCATTTTTTCTCTTTCTCTTTCTTTTTTCTTTAAGAAGCTGTAATAATTTCGTATTTACTTCTTGAAAATCAACTTGACCAGGTGGTTTCATTAATTCTTTATGAAGTTCATCTTTCAGTGAATGGGAAGAGGATAAACACATTTTTTTCTTCTTTAATAGTTCTTTCCTGCATTTAATCACACGTTTCTTAAGTTTATCTTCTAGTTCCTCTAACGGTTTAACGATTTCTTCTTTAATATGGCTAGTAGGATTTTTTATTAAATCTGCTAGTTCATTTCTAAGCTTTTCATCTAATCCTTCAAAGCGATTTTCTGTTAGATTTTTCATAAGCATCTTTTTAATATCTTTTAACATATCTAACACCTCGTGTACTTCATCTTCCAAATCATCGAGTTTATCTTCTGACTGAACAATTAGCTTACCTAAACGACCTACATCTTTCTTAGTAGGAAAGTTTAATTGTGTGGATAATTGCTCTACATATTCATGAACAGCTTCCATTAAATGTGCTAAAACTTTACCGGCTGAATTGGCTGCAACTGCTACTTCTTTATGATCTAATTTATCTTGAATATATTTATTGAGTTTATTTTCCAGAGTAAAACCGAGTTGTTTTAGCAAAGGAAATAATTCAGGTGTTTCGTTCTTACTCATGTTATAGCTCCTCCTATCTATGTGGAAATCAAAAAATTTATTACTATAGTATAGAAGCGCATTCTATTATTTGTGCAAAAATTAATGAACGAGCCTTTGCCTGTTTTTATAATAGATAATAATCTAGTCCAACTTTCTAGCAACTAGTGTAATAACCGTTACAACTCTGTATTAGTGTGAATAAACTATGTTTGTTCATTCTAATTAGGGAGGGATTTTAAGATGGAAGAAAACCAATTTAAGAGTTTATTGGACGAAAATAATCAATATAGTAAAGTTAGAAATATTTACGATCAATTAATCTTATCAAGCCAATTTTATGATATGGATGTTGAAACATTAGATGCTTTTTTAACACACTTTGAACTAAAAGATGGAATTACCTTTGAAGAATTTATGGGTTTATATAAAATATTTGATGCTATATATGAAAAAGATAAATTTCCTATTATTTTCTAGGATATTTTATGATGTTTTTAAAGGGGGGAGATCAAATTGAGAAAAAAGCTTATTACGACGAGCTCAAAGGGACTAATGACAGATTCCTTTCCCTACCAGCTGTATCAAAAGGCAAAAAAATATGGGACTTGGAATCCTAATGAAATTGACTTTTCACAGGATAAAGAGGATTGGAAGAATCTAGGTGAAAAGCATCGGGAATGGATTGTAAGACTTCTTGCACAGTTTCAAGGTGGAGAAGAAGCTGTTACACATGATTTATTACCACTTTTAAAGGTAGTTGCTGAGGAAGGTAGATTAGAGGAAGAAATGTTTTTAACAACATTCCTTTTTGATGAAGCGAAACATACAGAATTCTTCCGGAAGGTTTTGGATGAGCTTGGGGAAAATAGGGATTTAACACACTTACATTCAAAAACCTATCGTAAGTTTTTTTATGAAATACTTCCAGAAACTATGGAGAAGCTCTGGAAAGACAGGTCACCTGAGAGTTTAGCTGATGCAGCCACTGTGTATAATATGTTTTCTGAAGGAGTCCTAGCAGAAACGGGATATAAGGTGTTTGCAGATGGTCTGAATAAAATGCGGATAATGCCCGGATTATTAAAAGGAATTGAGCATTTAAAAATAGATGAATCAAGGCATATTGCGTATGGAACGTTTTTATTACAAAGGTTAATAAGCGAACATCCTCATTTACTAGACAGAGTATTAAAAAAGCTTGAACAATTAGCACCACTTTCTTTAGCTCTAAATGCTGAAGGAATGATATTAGGTGAAGGTGAACATTATGAAAAAAGTAACTCAGAGCTTATGGACTTTACCAAAAAACAACTTAAAGCTAGAGTGGAAATTCTTTCAAGAGCAAAAAATCAACAAATAGATACGGATGAAACCTAAATGAAAAGACTAGGGGTACCGTACCCTAGTCTTTTAACTCATGCTTCAACTACATATGATAGGACGTCAAGTGCTTGCTGAATGTTTTCAACAGTTACATTTGCTTTATTAGACAACTCTTTTAATGGATGATGAAGCTGTTCAGGTCTTATTAAAATAAGAGGTTTGTGTAGTGTAATAGCTGTACTTGCGTCCATAGCAGTATTCCACTGCTTGTATTTTTCTCCAAATAGTGCAATAACAAGGTCCGCTTTATTCATTAACAAAGATGTTCGCAAATTATTAATACTTGATGCAGCTTCATCTTTGTAAACAGGTCCAGGTTGTTCACCAATAATCTTTTCACCAATATCATCGGATAAATCATGTCGTTCCATTGGTCCTACAAATTTAAAAGGTAAATTACGTTTCGCTGTTTCCTTTTTTAATTGCTCGCGCCAATCTGTATGTATTTCTCCTGCCAAGTAAACAATAAATTCCATCATATCCCTCCAAATAGATTTTTATCCATTTTACCATATTTTATCCAAAACCAAAGATCTCAGCTTATCACTTTGTCTTGCTAATGTAAAAAAGAAGAGGTTATGATGTAAGAGACTCTAAGTAAAAGTAATTTTATAGGTCTAAATAAATAGCTGCTAATTCTGTAGGATTCATAAAAAGGGGGATTTATATGAGAAAACATAGCTTTATCATGCTGGTCATAATTTTAGTCCTACTTTCTGGTTGTACCCAATCTGAAGAGAGTCTTAGGAATGAATCTATTGATCACACAAAACAGGCTTTTGATAATGAGGAGTTGGAAGTTAATGAAAAAGCAGATCAATTTTCATTTTACTTACCTAATGATTTTAAGATAAAAGAAAAAAATGATTATAATGTATTACTTGAAGACGGTAATAAAAGTTATATCCTTTTTGTTAATTTGAATGAGCCAAAAAATAGTAAAGTTTCCTATGTAACTCTAACTGAGCAGTATCAGGAGCCATTTCTATCAAAAACGTTTGAGCAAAATGATCGTTTTGGTTACTTATTTGTCGTTAAAATTGAAGAAAATAAATATGAAGTAACCGTTGGCGTAGGAGGTACAAAAGTAACAACTGAAGCAAAGGGGAATGATGTAGCAGAGGACGCTGAAGCTATGATGATGATTGCTAATTCTGTTCAATAAATAGGTTTTCAATTACATGCAAGATGGGAAAGTGGAAACATAAACAACAATCATATACACTAGAACTACGCATTTTTGTTTCAGATAACATGCTTTTTCTATTAAAGTTGTGAGGGAAAGTTCTAAAAACACCGACTAAGCTAAGATGAACAACTTGTGATAACAAACCATTATTAGGAGGATATTACGATGAAAAAATTAACATCAGTAGATGAATATAAACAAATTATAGAAAATGAAAAGGTCATTTTCATGTTCTCAGCAGACTGGTGTCCTGACTGCCGTGTGATTGAGCCAGTTCTTCCAGAGCTAGAAGAAGAAAACAGTACATTTACATTTTATTATGTAGACCGAGATCAATTTATTGACCTTTGTGGTGAACTGGATATATTTGGTATTCCGAGCTTTGTTGCCTTTCATAAAGGAAAAGAAGTTGGCCGCTATGTAAATAAAGACAGAAAATCTAAAGAACAAATTCAGGAATTTATCAATACAATAACTGTTTAACATTTAACTGTTTTATATGGTGGAATTTCTTATAAGGGAAGGAGGAAATGAGATGAAAATGACATCAAGAAAATTAGTTGAAACCCTCAAGGAAAAACTTTCAAATCCACAATGGCAGTTTGATTTTGACCGTGAGAAAGATACGTTAAGAGTGGAGGATTCTTTTAGTAAAAAAGGTGTAACCTTATCTCTTCCAGGTATAATTGCAAAATATGAAACCTCAAAGCAGAAAGCGGTAGATGAGGTTGTTTATTATGTAAAGGAAGCATTAACAGTGATGAACGAACAGCAAGATTTATCTGGAAAGGAAAGGAATATATTTCCAGTCATTCGATCCACATCTTTTCCAACAGAGAGCAATGAAGGTATTGCTTTATGTTATAGTGAACATACAGCTGAAACACGTATTTATTATGCGCTAGATCTTGGAAGTACATATCGCTTAATAGATGAAAAGATGATGAAACGAGAAAATTGGACGAAAGATCAGATTAAAGAAGTAGCTGCTTTTAACTTAAGGTCTTTAAAGACTAGTGTAAAAGAAGATTTAGTTGCTGGAAATGTTTTTTATTTTCTAAATGCAAATGATGGTTATGATGCAAGTAGAATACTGAATGAAAGTTTATTACAATCCTTTGCAGAGAAAATAGAAGGGAAAATGGCTGTAGCTGTTCCACATCAAGATGTGCTAATTATAGTAGATGTTCGTAACGATACCGGCTATGATATTTTAGCACAATTAACGATGAGCTTTTTTGCAAGTGGCACAGTTCCTATTACTGCCCTATCCTTTTTATATGAAAACAATGAGCTTGAACCTATTTTTATACTAGGTAAAAATAAACCTCATAAATAAGGGAGCATTCTTAAAGCAATCAGTAGTTTTACGGTTGCTTTAAGTTTTTAACCCCCAAAAATTATTTCCTTTTTTTACCCCTTTAAAGAAAAGATTTATTTCGAACATATTTATTAGCTATATAGTCAAAGAAAAGAGGCAGCCGTGATATAAGTTATTTATATTCGGTCTACCTCTTTTCTTTTGTGTTTGCATTGGAAGTAGATGCCTAATGAAAATCACCGTCCAATATAAACGAATAACTTTTCAAAAGAGACTACACTTTTATCTACAAAAAGAGACATTTATTGATACAATAGAATATATATTTTTACAAGCAAGCTTATTAGATTTGTAAATACAAATATTCATAGTCTCTCACCGAATTAGGGTGGAAGTAAATGTAAGTGATTATTTTTGCTGAATATATTGAAAGAGTGATTAAAAATGAGTTGGATGAAAAAACTATTTTCTTATTTTTTAGGAGATGACGAAAAAGTAAGTGAAAACAGTGAGACGAGAGAACATGAACAAGAAGCTCAAAGAAACATAGGGAGTGCTTCAAAGTTTGAAAATGAAACACAAAATCATCATAAGGCAGAAGCCAGAGTTTCTTATCAATATCCTAAAGGGAATTTCCGTTTTCCAATAATACCTGATGAAAAACAAACATCAAGAGACATGCGGCCAAGGCGTTCAAGTGAAAAATCTCAAACAATGAGCGAAGTAAGACCTGTCTTGCCGAATCGTAAATCTGTGAAGAAAAGATACACCGAAGAAAAAGTAGAAGAAAAACCAATAAAAAAGAAACAACCATTCCACCCTACTTCCATCCCATCTCCGATTTTTGGTTTTCAATCAAAAGAAGAGAGGATGCAAAGTAGAGAAACACAGCATTCGATACAGAAACAACCACAAAGTATAGCGGATAGCAGTTACATGGAGGAACCTGTTACTTACAAGATGGAAACTGAGGCTCCTTTACAGTCTAATCATAAAATGGGTGAAACTGCTGCTACTTTAGAAATATATGAAGAAAATGGGCAGCAAACAGCTATTGAACAATATGACCGCTCTGAATTTCCACAAGAAGAGGAGACTACAGTTACATATTCTCTTGATGATCATGAGATGGAAGAAAACGTATATGAAAGAAATGCTGATATGGTGACTCATGATGAGATAGATGATGATCTTGTAGATGAAGCTCTTTCTATTGTTAAAACTGAGTTTAATAAGAAACAACAACCTGTTGCATTAGATATAGCTGTAGAAAATGAACAAATTGAACAAGAAAGCATTGAAATGAAACCATCATACAATGATCAATATGAGGAAGAAGAACAAACTGAATTGTATCTAAATGAAGATCAAAGCGAGACATTATTTGAGGAAACAAAGGTTTCTGAATTTGAAAATGAGTCATTTCAAGAATCATTTGAAGAATCAATAAGAGAACAAGAAGAACCAATCTTACACGAACCAGAACCACCTAAACAAGAAAGCAATAAGCGAAAACCTTTACCATTTAATGTCATGATGCTAGGAAGAGATAAGCAAAAAATTCGTGAAAAAACAGAACAGCCACAAGAACAAGCGCAAATACAAGAACAAACACAAGAACAAACACAAGAACAAACACAAGAACAAACACAAGTACGAGTTCGGGCACAAACACAAACACAAACACAAACACATGTAGGGAGTTATCAATTTCCATCGCTTGGATTTTTAAATATACCAGAAAAAGAATTAACAGAGGACCATACATGGCTTGAGTCACAAAAAGACCTTCTAAATCTTACATTAAAGAATTTTAATGTAAGGGCAAGTGTAGTGAATGTGACCCAAGGGCCTTCTGTAACAAGATTTGAAGTTCATCCCGAACCGGGAGTGAAAGTTAACAAAATTACAAACTTAAGTGACGATATTAAATTGAGTTTGGCTGCTAAGGATATTAGGATTGAGGCTCCGATTCCAGGAAAGAATACGATTGGAATTGAGGTACCGAATAAGGTAGGTAAAATGGTTTATTTACGCGAGATTTTAAGAAGTTCAGAATTTCGTAATAATCCTTCCCCTATGACCGCAGTACTAGGTTTAGATATTGCCGGTCAACCAGCAGTTACTGATTTGAAGAAAATGCCTCATGGTCTTATAGCTGGAGCAACAGGATCAGGTAAAAGTGTTTGTATAAACACAATTTTGGTGAGTTTATTATATAAAGCCTCACCACATGAAGTGAAATTAATGTTAATTGATCCAAAAATGGTTGAATTGGCACCTTATAATGATATTCCACACCTTGTAAGTCCAGTTATAACGGATGTGAAGGCTGCAACAGCTGCATTGAAATGGGCTGTTGAGGAGATGGAAAGACGTTATGAATTATTTGCTCACTCCGGCACAAGAGAGATTACGAGATATAATCAGCTAGTTAAGGAACATAATCAAGGAGAACATCTCCCGTATCTTGTCATTGTTATTGATGAGCTTGCTGACTTAATGATGGTTGCTCCTAATGATGTAGAAGAAGCCATTTGTCGTATTGCACAAAAAGCTAGGGCATGTGGAATTCACTTAATCGTTGCGACCCAACGTCCCTCTGTTGATGTAATCACTGGTTTAATCAAAGCTAATATTCCAACTAGGATAGCCTTTTCTGTTTCATCTCAAGTTGATTCACGAACGATTATTGACGTGAGCGGTGCAGAAAAACTTCTTGGTAAGGGTGATATGCTCTTTTTGGAAAATGGGTCATCAAAAGCAGTTCGTCTTCAAGGTACTTTTGTATCAGATGAGGAAATTGAAAAAGTCGTAAAGCATGTGAAGCTTCAATCAAAACCGGAATATTTGTTTCATCAAGAGGAATTGGTGAAAAAAGCAACCATTCAATCTGAGGAAGATGAATTATTTGTAGAAGCATGTGAATTTGTCGTTAATCAAGGGGGAGCTTCAACATCAAGCTTACAAAGAAGATTTAGAATTGGATATAATCGAGCAGCACGCCTAATTGATATGATGGAAGACCAAGGAATTATTTCTGAAAATCGTGGCAGCAAACCTAGAGATGTCTTAATTTCGGAAGAAGAGCTTGATTCGATTCATGAAAGTAATGTGTTATAGGAAAAGTAAAGGTAACCAGTCTTAACTGGTTACCTTTAAAATATCATTCAAGATATGCTATTATACGTTTAAAAAGTAGGTTATGTTAAAGGTGTTTCAGTGAATAAGGAAAAAAGTAACTTTACATAACTTGAAGTAGGGTTGTAGTATGAATAATATTGTTTATCTTCATAATCTTCGTGAGGAAAAAGAAAACCAATTAGTTAGCTTTGTTTCTAAACA
The DNA here is from genome assembly GCF_048059995.1 of Metabacillus sp. YM-086. NCBI lineage: Bacteria > Bacillati > Bacillota > Bacilli > Caryophanales > Bacillaceae > Metabacillus > Metabacillus sp. YM-086. The sequence goes on from NZ_JBLUOI010000048.1 coordinate 26,921, forward strand.
TATATCTGCTACACATATGTACGTAGAACGTCAAGTTAATATTAGAGAAAAAGTAAAAGCAAAGCATATCTTTTCTGAACAAATTTCTTTAGAAAAGGGTGTTGTTTTTTCTTCATTACAAGATAAGCTTTTTAATGATTGGTTTACTTACGATTATGTAACAATTAGCGGCATGACTATTTATCAAAGCTATATTAAAAATGCAAATGGACAAAAGCATCCACTAGATTCTGTTGTCCATGCCCTTTTTATGGCGAGTGTACTTGAACCGTTTAAAGTAATAAAAACTGTTGGAGAGAATATACATGCTAAGAAATTACTAACTGGTGAAGAGTGTGTGATTAAAACGGACAGAAAGGTTGAAGAGGTGGCGCCTTCAAGCATCTTGTTTCTTAGATCAATCCCTTTACTAGATGGACAATTATGTGTAAGCAATATTTTTATTCAACAGGATGATACCTTAATTGATGAATTATTAACGGAATATAAAAAAAGTAGCGAAAGCTGGCGTACATTTTTAAAGAAATATTCCATAAAATATAGTTGGACTAGTCAATCAGTGAAATAAAAGGTGGATAAAGTTGTAAACTTTATTTTTCATGGTCATAATGAATGGCAAATGATATAATATATTTTCGTAAGCTGATTACATATTTAAAAAAATACAAGAAATTAGAAGCGATTCTTAATCGTTTTATATACATGGGTTGCAAATCAAGATAAGCGTCATATACTGTCAATCAGATAGACGTTTGTTGGAGGTTCTTATTATGACTGTTTATCATTTTGTTGGAATTAAAGGGACTGGAATGAGTGCCCTTGCACAGATTTTACATGATATGAATTACGAAGTTCAGGGCTCTGATATTGAGAAAAAAGTGTTTACAGAAAAGGCCTTAGAAGCACGTAATATTAAGATATTACCTTTTTCAAAAGATAATATTAAAGAAGGCTTAACAATCATTGCAGGAAATGCGTATCCCGATACGCATGAAGAAATTGTAGAAGCTAATTCTTTAGGTTTACCTGTTATTCGTTATCATCGCTTTTTAGGAGAATTTCTCCAAAAGTATATAAGTGTGGGGATAACTGGTGTACACGGAAAAACATCAACGACAGGATTACTTTCTCATGTGATTCAAGGCGCAGAACCAACGTCTTACTTAATCGGTGACGGTACTGGTAGTGGGGTACCGGATAGTAAATATTTTATTTTTGAAGCATGTGAATATCGTAGGCATTTCTTATCTTACGAACCTGATTATGCGATTATGACCAATATTGATTTTGATCATCCTGACTATTTTTCAAGTATTGAGGATGTTTTTAGCGCGTTTCAGGAAATGGCACTTCAAGTTAAGAAAGGGATCATCGCCTGTGGTGATGATGAACAGCTTCAACAAATTCAAGCAAAAGTACCTGTTGTTTATTACGGATTCGGTGAAGACAATGACTTTCAAGCAAGAAATGTTGTAAAGTCAACCGATGGGACTTCATTTGATGTATTCGTACGCAATACATTTTATGCTTCGTTCAAAATAACTTCATATGGAGACCATAGTGTACTAAATGCATTATCAGTTATTGCTCTTTGTCATTATGAAGGAATTGACGTAGAGATTATTCAAGAAAGATTACAAACATTTCAAGGTGTTAAAAGACGTTTTAACGAGAAAAAAATTGGCAATCAAATATTAATTGATGACTATGCTCATCACCCAACAGAAATTAATGCAACAATTGATGCTGCTAGACAAAAATATCCTGACAGAGATGTTGTTGCTGTGTTTCAACCACATACATTTACAAGAACACAATCGTTTCTAGAAGAGTTTGCAGAAAGCTTACAAAGAGCTGATTATGTTTACCTGTGTGACATATTTGGATCTGCACGAGAAAATGTTGGAAAGCTTACGATCGATAACTTACTCGAGAAAATTGATCATTCTCAGTTAATTAGAGAAGATGAAACATCCGTTCTTAAGGCTCATGATTCTGCTGTATTAGTATTTATGGGTGCTGGTGACATTCAGAAATACCAAGAAGCATATGAAAATGTTTTAGTTTAAAACGAATAAATGAAAAACAGCTGACTTTCTTATTGAAAGTCAGCTGTTTTCATATAAACGATTATTTTAGATTTTCAGGATTTAATGCATCTAATTCAGGGATCACAAACCGACCATCTTTACGAATTAATACATCATCAAAATAAATTTCGCCTCCCCCGTACTCAGGACGTTGAATCATCACCATATCCCAGTGGATGTTGGAGTTGTTTCCATTATAGGCATCTTCATATGCTTGTCCGGGTGTAAAGTGAAAGCTACCATCAATTTTCTCATCAAATAAAATATCCTGCATTGGATGTTGAATAAATGGATTTACACCAATCGCAAATTCACCAATAAAGCGAGCTCCTTCATCTGTATCAAAAATCTTATTAATTCTTTCTGGATCATTTGCAGTTGCTTCAATAATTTTTCCGTCTTTAAACGTTAATTGTACATTTTCATAGGTAAACCCATTATAAGGAGAAGGCGTGTTATATGTGATTTTTCCATTTACTGAATCACGTACGGGAGCAGTATATACCTCTCCGTCAGGAATGTTCATCTGACCAGAGCACTTAATAGAAGGAATATCACGAATTGAAAAGCTTAAGTCAGTATCAACACCTGTTAATCGGACTTTATCTGTTTTGTTCATTAGTTCTACTAATGCATCCATCGCTTTGTCCATCTTACTATAATCTAAATTACAAACATTAAAATAAAAATCTTCAAATTGTTCAGTACTCATCTTTGCTAATTGAGCCATGGATGATGTTGGATAGCGCAAAACAACCCATCTCGTTTTTGGTACTCTGATTTCTCTATGTACTTTTTGTCCAACTGTTTTTCCTTGTAATTTCATCTTATCATCAGGAACATCTGCAAACTCATTAATATTATCCCCGGAACGAAGGCCGATATAGGCGTCCATTTGACTCATAACCTGTGCTTCAAATTGAGCAATCATATTAAACTGCTCCTCTTGACCACCTATCATTAGAGCACGATCTACTTGATGATCTTTAAGAGATACAAAAGGATAGCCACCTACAGCATAAGCTTCTTTTACAAGGGCAACAACGAGTTCGCGTTGTAGTCCGAAATTTTCAATCAGTACTTTTTCACCCTTTTGTAAATTAATTGAATAATTTATTAGGTTTTTTGCTAATGTTTCAATACGTGGATCTTTCAAATGAAATCCTCCTTTTTATGAGATGCATCTCTATTTTACCCCATCTTAGTAAAACAATGGACATGAATGATAACAGTTGCAAAATTTTCACGAGAGATGTCTATTCATAAGGAGATTTTAGCTTTTATGTAAGATTTATGTTTATAATAGTAGTGGACGGGTAATGAAAAAGAAGAGGTTTAGGAGGTGTGACATATGATTCTTATTTTATATTTAAGTGTTGCTTTAATAGCCATTGCATTTACTATTTTAGTTATTTATGTGTCCAAAACATTAAGGGCACTACAATCAACTTTAACAAATGTTGCGGGAACTTTATCAGGTCTTGAAAAGCAAATGGAAGGAATAACAACTGAAACAACGCAATTATTACATAAAACAAATGCTCTTGCAGAAGATATTCAGCAAAAGTCAGATAGGCTGAACATAGTAATTGAGTCGGTTAAAGATGTAGGAGACACCATTCAGCAGCTTAATACGACAGTGAAAAGAGTGACGACAACTGCCTCAACAAACCTTGAACAAAATCAGGATAAAATTAATCAAGTGGTGCAATGGAGTAATGCTGCAATGGAAATATGGGCAAAATGGAAACAGAAATCGGAAAACAAGCAACAAATTAATGGTTAATTAGTAATATATCCAATAGAGGAGGTTGAACGAAATGGCTAAAAAAAACAATGGTAAAGACTTTATTATCGGTTCACTTGTAGGAGGACTTGTAGGTGCAGCAACCGCGTTATTTTTAGCACCTAAGTCAGGGAAGGAAATTCGTGATAACTTAAGTGAGCAAGCTAGCGTGATGAAGGATCGAACTGGAAAATTGACAAATGATGCCCTAGAAAAGAGCTCAGGGTTAGCATCATTGGCAAAAGAGAAAACATCTTCATTATCACAGGCTGTAACAGAACAATCCTCACAAATAATGGATAAAGTTCGTTCCATTACAAAAACGGCTGAGTCAGAAGATCAGGCAGAATTTGTGGAAAAGGAAATAACAAATGCTTTAGAGGAACTTACGGAAGGATCAGAAGGACAAAAGGAAGAAGCTTCTGTAGAGGAACCTAATGAAAACACAGAAGAAACTACACAACCATCTAAGGAAGTCTCTAGTCAATCTGAAGAGGAAGTAAAAACAAATAGTTAATAAACTAAAAGCAGCCTTAAGCTGCTTCTCAATAGGTGTAGAAGGGTGAACGACGTGAGCGATCAATTAATTGAAACAGTAGAACAATTTGAAGAATTATTTCAAAAACACACAGAATTTCTATTTGTTAAGAACAGCCTAACATGTCCAATCAGTCAGGCAGCTTTTGAAGAATATCAAGAGTTTGCAGGGCAACATAACGAGTATCCTTGTTATCATTTACATGTTCAGGAGTCTCGTCCATTATCTAACTACATTGCTGAGCAATTTGCCATTAAGCATGAGTCACCACAAGCATTGTTATTTAAAGGAAAAGAAATTGTGTGGAATGCTTCTCACTGGAAAATAACAAATGATGCATTAAAAAAAGAAATTAACGGGTAATCGAAAAAAGTGTCTAACTCTTAATTGAGTCAGACACTTTTTTGTTTCTTAATTCATCCATTTAATTGTGAGTTCATCCCCAGGTGTAAGGGGCTCCTGAAAGCTAACTTCTTGATTATTTCTCAAAAGTTTAAATTGAGTGTTTGCCGTACTAGGAATTTTTAGATCAATAACAGTAAACAGGTCCTGAAAAATAAAAGGTTCAATTACTCTTTTTTTAGTTGTAAGCTCATCACCATTATAGATGAGGTCTGCATCAGTTAATTTAACATCCTTGCGGAAAAATTCGGTAACAGGCTTTTCAAGGTTTATAGAATTTCCATTATAGATAATAGGCAGGGTTTGGTTTTGTACTAAATCAGCTTCTTGGACAAACTCCTGAAGTGTGGGAATCTTTGTTTGTTGCATGGTGATGATATCCCCATTTTCGAGAACGGAATCTTTAAAAGCTGTTAAGCCGTTTTTAACGATCTTTCCTGAAAATATCTGAATGGTATGGATCTTATTGTCTATTTTTACAGAGAACGTTTTTAACTTATCAAGTTCTTTTCCATGCCCAACTCTTTTAACAAAAGTCTCTATGGATGATGGGATGGTACATGTTACTTTGTCACGGTCTGATAAAATAGCTTCCTTTGTTACTTCTTTGTCATTTAATAAAATACTTGCATGAAGAGTATATGATTCACCATTTATACTGATTGTTTTAGAAGGAACCTCATCAAGTATAGAGCCAATTGTAACAACTGGAGCTTTTCCATCTATTCCATTTTCAACTGTAATAATGTCTCCGTGCTTAATAGGATCTTCCAATGAACAATTTTCTGCATTTTTTCTAATTAATGGTGCAGTTCCGTGTTCGCCCGGAATGGTAATGGCCTGCCCATTAACATTTACAAATAAAGCCATACCGGGCTTACCATATAGTTTATTAAGCTGAATTCCCGAAGCTAATAAGCTGTCTGCTACGGTTAAAGCTTTCATATGAAAAAGTCTAACGGAGCGTTCATTCACTTTTACACTAATATATTGTATAGGGTTTTGCTTAGATGAAACAGCAATGCCAATAGGAGTAACAAGCTCAGGTCCTTTGTTAATATGCTCGGCAAGTACAAGCTGAGAAATCGCATCAATTCCTCTAATGGCAACACGATTTTCAGCCAATTCTAGAAGTTCTGCAAGTCTTTTAGCTAATTCTGGAGTTTGACTTCCCCCACCCACTAGCATGACGGCCTTTGGTGAACGATTATTATTTAGTCGTAAAATTTCATCTTTAATTGCTTTTGTTAACCGATCAATCGCTGGTGAGATTTTCGTTATAACATCTTCTTTTGGTAATTCTGTTTCAAAACCTAGAATATCAGTTATGGTAATAGCTGCTTCCGTAAGTAATTTTCTTTTTGCTTCCTCAGCTTTAGGGAAGTCCAGTAAAAATTCATCTGAAACAGCTTCCGTTATTTCATCCCCAGCAATAGGAACCATGCCATAAGAAATGATTGTGCCCATATCTGTAATGGCAATATCTGATGTGCCTGCTCCGATGTCTACAAGTGCCACATTTAATCGTCTCATGGAAGGGGGAATTAACACATTGATAGCAGCGATTGGCTCTAATGTTAATGCTTCCATTTCGAGATTTGCACGATTCAAGGCAGCTAATAACGATTCAACAACAATCTTTGGTAAAAAAGTTGCTATAATGTCAACACTTGCTTCTTCGCCTTGTTGATCTATTAAACTACCAATTTCCTCACCATCTAATTTGTAATGAAGAACTGAATAACCAACACAATCATAATGATGTGAACGTTCGTTTTCATGTTTTTCAGCAAGCTGTTTTTGGGCATTTTGAACAGCCATTAATTCCAAATGAAGAATATCTTCCTTTTGAATCATAGGCTTTCCACTGATCTCTATTGAAATGGTTGCTCTTTCTGTTTTTAATGCACGACCGGCAGCGGCTACGCATACTTTATGAAGAGGACCATAAATGTGTTCAAGCTCTTCTTTAACAGAAGTAATGACATTGGCTACAGATAATACATCGTGTATTTGACCATCAAGCATGGATCTTTTATCATGTTCTTTGATAACCGTGTCCATGATATGATAGAAGCCGTTTTCTTCTTTTAAAATTAAACCAACAACAGATCTTGTTCCAATATCAAGAGCAAATGTTAAATCTTTGTTTGTCATGATCGTTACACCTTCTTTAAACAGAGTTTTAAAAAAAGAACTCTGAATATGATCTTTCCTTTATTTTGCATGTACTCTTTATAAATCCAAGGTTAACAGGCTTTGTAAAGAACGTATGGCCTTACACTTTACTGCTTAAAAGCTTAAAAGCGTTTAAATGTTAAAGTTTTTAATGACAATCACTATTTTATCGTTTATAATTACAACTAATTATAGAAAATGTACCACACTTTTATGGAATGATAAAGAAAACCTTATGTTGCAATACTTCATTCATTAAGAGTGGTTTACTATTTTCAAAAATTGATTGCGAAAGGATGAGAGAGATGAGTAATGCGGAATTAGAAGCATTAAGAGAGAGAGCAGATGAGATTAATTTACAGATTTTAAAGTTAATTAATGAGCGAGGAAGAGTTGTGCAGGAGATCGGGAAAGCGAAAGATGCACAAGGTGTACATCGTTATGATCCTGTTCGCGAGCGCAAAATGTTAAATAGTATTAAGGAATATAACGATGGACCATTCGAAAACTCTACATTACAACATATTTTCAAAGAAATCTTTAAAGCTAGCCTAGAGCTGCAGGAAGATGATCATAGTAAAGCTTTACTAGTTTCACGTAAGAAAAAACCTGAGGACACAATTGTTGAAGTAAACGGTGTAAGAATTGGTGATGGAAGTCAATCGTTTATTATCGGTCCATGTGCTGTAGAAAGCTATGATCAGGTAGCATCTGTTGCAGAACAGGCTGTGAAACAAGGGATTAAAATTCTTCGCGGTGGTGCGTTTAAACCACGTACTAGTCCATATGACTTCCAAGGTCTTGGTCTTGAAGGTTTAAAGATTTTAAGAAAAGTTGGAGATGAATATGGCTTAGCTATTATTAGTGAAATTGTTAACCCGGCTGATATTGAAACGGCGCTAGACTATGTTGATATCATTCAAATTGGTGCACGTAACATGCAGAACTTTGAATTGTTAAAAGCAGCTGGAGCTGTTCGAAAACCAGTACTCTTAAAGCGTGGCTTAGCAGCAACAATTGACGAATTTGTTAATGCTGCAGAATATATTATCTCACAAGGAAATGACCAAATCATTTTATGTGAGCGTGGTATTCGTACTTATGAGCGTGCTACTAGAAATACATTGGATATTTCTGCTGTACCAATCTTAAAACAAGAAACTCATTTACCAGTCTTTGTTGATGTAACTCATTCAACTGGAAGAAGAGATTTACTTGTTCCAACAGCGAAAGCAGCATTGGCTATTGGAGCTGATGGTGTAATGGCAGAAGTTCATCCAGATCCTGCTGTTGCTTTATCAGATTCGGCGCAGCAAATGGATTTTGATCAATTCAGCAATTTTATATCTGAACTAAAACCTTTAGTAAAAGTAAACGCATAAGAAACAATCTATTGAAGAGGCTGACTAAAAGCAGGAACTTGTTAATGCTACTTAATGTAGTTAAAAGTTTCTACTTGTGTCAGCCTCTCTTTATTTCTATTTTTATTCATAAAAATTGAATTTACAGGTAAAAATGTAAATAGAAGAGGATGAAAATGAGAGTAGACTTGTTTTTAAATACGTATATATGTGAAAAAACGAACAAATATGTGAAAACAACGTAAAAATGCGTTGAAATAGATTGCAGACGTTTTCAGAGTATCGTATGATAAGGTACATAGAACGGGATAAAGTACTTAGATACGACAAGAGGTTACAGCTTATTACATAGCAAAGTATCATAATGAACGTAATGAAAATAGTAAATATATATTTCGTATGTATTTGAAGGAGTGTTGATCATGTCAAGTGTTACAATATATGATGTTGCTCGTGAAGCAAATGTTTCAATGGCAACTGTTTCTCGTGTAGTAAACGGAAATCCCAATGTTAAGCCAACAACAAGAAAAAAAGTTTTAGATGCTATTGAGCGATTAGGGTACCGTCCAAACGCAGTGGCTAGAGGATTGGCTAGTAAAAAAACCACAACTGTAGGAGTCATTATCCCGGATATCTCAAGTATTTTCTATTCAGAATTAGCCCGTGGAATTGAAGATATTGCTACGATGTACAAGTACAATATTATTTTAAGTAATTCTGATCAAAATAAAGATAAGGAATTACATCTGTTAAATACAATGTTAGGGAAACAAGTGGACGGAATTGTGTTCATGAGTGGAAATGTAACAGAAGAGTTAGTAGAACAATTTAAACGTTCTCCAGTACCAATTGTTTTAGCTGCATCTGTTGATTTAACAGGAACAACACCTTCGGTTAATATTAATTACGAGCAGGCGGCATATGATGTTATTTCTATGTTAATTGAGAAGGGACATAAAAGAATCGCATATGTTGAAGGACCAGCAGAAGAGCCTGTTAACCGCTTGAAAAAATCAGTTGGATATAAACGTGCCTTAGAAGAGGCAGGACTTCCTTTTGATGAAGAATTAGTTGTCGAAGGTGATTATACGTACGATTCTGGAATTGAAGCTTTTGATAAGATTGATGAATTACAGGAAAAACCAACAGCAATTTTCGTTGGTACAGATGAAATGGCATTGGGAGTTATTCATGGTGCACAAGATCGTCAATATTCAATTCCTGAAGATTTTGAAATAGTTGGTTTCGATAACACTAGACTTGCAACAATGGTACGACCACAGTTAACAACTGTTGTTCAACCGACTTATGACATCGGAGCAGTTGCTATGCGTTTATTAACCAAATATATGAATAAAGAAGAAGTAGAAAATCATATCGTAGAGCTACCACACCGAATTGAGTATAGACAATCAACTAAATAATGGAATGAACAAAGAAACGAGCAAACCTTTTGATTTGCTCGTTTTGTTATATAATAAAGAAGTTAGCTTATGGCATCATTGGAGGATTTCCTGCATTTTTGGCAGGGATCATCACTCACTTCGTTATTGGCTACACAACAATTGTTCATTTACTACCGGCTTATGTCGCTGTTGCTCTTTATATTTTTGGACTTGTTTTCACCTATTCCTTCTTAATGAAAGGTGAAAATAAGTAAAAAAATAGAAACACATTTTTAAGTGTGCTTCTATTTTTTTATATTTTTCTATTTACTTGGTCGGATAGGTAAAAGTGCTTTTTCAACTGTTAAGGCATTTTTTTCTTCAATCTCAGCTTTCCTAGGGATTGGTTTATAAAGATCTTCATGATCGTACCAACGCTCTGGTAATTTTACTGGAGATTTTTTTTGCCATTTATCAATCCATGATTTTGGGATGGTATCAGGAATGTTTTTTTGATTCATTTCAAGCCATATTAAGCTCCATGCTCTAGGAACAACTCTCCAAATATCATATCCCCCACCACCAACTGCTATCCATCGGCCACCACAATATTTGTGGGCAATTTCATGAGCAATTTTAGGAATTTCGTGATAAATGGCCATTGTAGCCGATAAATGTGTTAAGGGATCATGATAATGTGCATCTGCTCCGTTTTGTGTTAGAATAACATCTGGTTTAAAAAAAGCGGCAACCTCCTCTATAGAGGTACGGTAGGCATCAAGCCATGATTCATCCTCTGTGAACGCATCTAAAGGAATGTTAAAGGAGTAGCCATATCCTTTACCGGCGCCACGTTCTGTTACATTTCCTGTTCCAGGGAATAGGTATCTGCCCGTTTCATGAATAGAAAGTGTACATACATTCGGATCATCATAAAAAGTCCACTGAACTCCATCGCCATGATGAGCATCGGTATCGATATATAAAACTTTTACACCATATTTCTCCTGCATATATTTTATCGCTACAGAGCTATCATTATAAATGCAAAATCCGGATGCTTTTCCTCTAAACCCATGATGTAGTCCTCCACCAAAATTTGCGGCATGTGTTGCTTTCCCTTCCATTACATAATCAACAGCAGTCAAGGTTCCTCCTACAAGTAATGAACTCGCTTCGTGCATGTTAGGAAAGATTGGAGTATCTTCTGTGCCGATCCCATAGTTGAGTGCTTCCTCATTTTGCAATTTTCCGTGTCCAGCTAATTCTACAGCTTTAATATATTTTCGATCATGAATTAGTGCTAATTCATCTATTGTAGCCATTCTAGGTGTAACGAGGTCTGCTTCATCAAGTGCCTTTATTTCTTTTAGTAGATCATAAGTTAGTTCAACTCGTAATTGATTAAAAGGGTGATCATTATGAAACTTATACTGCTGAAATAGGGGAGAGTAGACAAATACAGTATCTTTCTTTGTCATCTAGCATTCTCCGACAAATCAGGCGATAATACTTGGTATCCTTCAGCTTTTAAGTCATTTATGATCATTGTTACATTTATTGTTTGAATACGAAAAACAAGTATTTTATATTTATCGTCCGTATCAGGATAGATAAGCGCACTTGCAATATTTGCTTTTCTTTTTAGAAAAATGGAAGCAACCTCAGCTAACATTCCAGCTTTATTCGGAACCTTTATTTCAATATGTGATGCAGGCTGGTCAGCACCCGTTAGTTTTACAAATGTATGTAATAAATCCGATTCGGTAATTAGCCCAACAAGTTGACGATCCTGAAGAATTGGTAAACAACCAATTCTGTTATCAATTAAAATGGCTGCAACCTCTTCAACAAAGTCTAGTGGATGTCCGGTAATAAGATCAGTGGACATAATTTTCTTAATAGGTTTGTTTAAAAAATCCTCCTTTAGCTCCAGCTGGAAAATAGATGGGCTAGCATCTTTAACATCTCTTTCCGTCACAATCCCAACTAATTGATTCGATTCGTTCACAATTGGAATGTGACGTATTTTATTTTTTTTCATTGATGCTAGTGCGAGACTTATAGGATCATCAGAACGTAAGGTAATAATGTCTTGCTTCATGATTTGTCTAACAATCATTGTTTTTCCCTCCCAGGGTTTAGGTTAGCGACGATCTGTTTATCTATATGAATTAATACATGAAACGGTTTTTAAACCGCAGCTGATCAAACTTTTGAACAGATTCAGAATGGATTCTTTTTCCTATTCTAGCCATAAGGCAATTTGCTGGGTGAGAACTTATTTCAGGTTCATCTGTAGCGTACCATTCTAACCCTCCAGCATTCATCATTTTTTCCATTACTTTTCGATATTCCCATACATTTAATCCAGATCCTTTTAAGTCCCAATGCCAATAGTACTCTGTTGTAATGATAATATAATCTTCCATTGCATCATCCATCATTGAAACTCTTAGGAGATTTTTTCCTACTGAATAACCGCGGAATTCAGGTGCAACTTCAATTGCACCTAATTCTATTAATTCCTCCATATTTCCTTCAGACCATCTTTCAAGTGGATCAGGGTAGAGGTATGTAACATATCCAATAATAACTTCACGATGTCTAGCAATAATAATTCTACCTTCGGGTAAACCTGCTATTTCTACTAATGCTTTTTGCTGCTGCTTAGGCTGACGAAATGCTACTAATCCATCGTGAAATTCATAGCCTGCAAGCTTATCAGGTGGGATTGGCCCTTCAATAAAAATACTTCCGATCGGTGTTTTTAATTCTTTAGCATTATATGTCTTAGGATGTTTCATTAGGTCACCGCCCTTTATTGTAATAAAAGAAAATTATTTTTAAGGAATTGATACAAAAATTCATTTTGTATTTTATCTTTGCAAAATCGTATCATATTGAATAGGGTAGAAAAAAGTCTTGCAAAGTATTTTCATTTTGCGTTATATTCAAGGTGAAGGTGGCTAATTTTTACAAATTGTTATGAGTTTGCCATTTGGATTTCATATGTCTACTATCTATTATACTAGATTAAGGTAAAAATTTAAGCGTTTACAAGATAATAAATTATATAAATTTCAAAAATTGTGAAAAATGAAGTATTGTAATATAATAGATATGTATTCTACATAAGGGGGAGTTAAGATGAAATTGGAAGCGTTACCAGTAACGAAGGGGAATTATAATTTAACAGACTATGATACAACGTATCACTCATTTGATTGGTCAGAAGTTGAAAAGAATTTTACCTGGGCTGAAACAGGCCGTGTTAATGCTGCATATGAAGCAATTGATAAGCATGTAGAAACGTTCCGAAAAAATAAAGTGGCTCTTTATTATCGCGACCCTGAACGAGATGAGAAATATACATTTAAAGAATTAAAAGAGCTTTCAAATAAAGCTGCGAACGTCTTAAAGGATAAAGCTGATGTTGTAAAAGGTGACCGCCTTTTTGTATTTATGCCAAGAACCCCTGAATTATATTCTGTCATTTTAGGTGCAATTAAGCTTGGGGCTATTGTTGGTCCTTTATTCGAAGCTTTTATGGAAGGTGCTGTAAGAGACCGATTAGAAGATAGTGATGCAAAAGTAATCGTTACAACTCCTGAGTTACTTGAAAGAGTTCCTGTAAATGAACTACCATCCTTAAAGCATGTTGTTATTGTTGGGGAAACGGTAGACGACTCTCATATAGATTTACTAACTGAGATGAAAACAGCAAGTAAGGAATTAGAAATTGAATGGATGGAAAAAACAGATGGGTTACTGCTTCACTATACATCTGGTTCAACTGGTAAACCAAAAGGTGTTCTGCACGTCCATGGGGCAATGGTTCAGCATTACCAAACTTCACAATGGGTATTAGACTTAAAAGAGGATGATGTATACTGGTGCACAGCAGATCCAGGCTGGGTAACAGGAACTGTTTACGGAATCTTCGGACCATGGTTATCTGGGGCCACTAATGTTATTGTTGGTGGAAGATTTAAACCAGAGTCATGGTATCAAACGATTGAGGATTATGGTGTTACTGTTTGGTATAGTGCACCAACAGCTTTTAGAATGTTGATGGGAGCTGGAGATGAACTTGTTAAACAATTTAACACAAGCACATTAAGACATATTTTAAGTGTGGGTGAACCATTAAACCCTGAGGTAGTTCGTTGGGGAGTAAAGGTATTCAACAACCGCATACATGATACTTGGTGGATGACAGAAACTGGGGCACAACTAATTTGCAATTATCCATGTATGGAAATAAAGCCTGGTTCTATGGGTAAACCAATTCCTGGTGTAGAAGCTGCAATTGTTGATGATCAAGGTAATGAATTACCACCATATCGAATGGGGAACCTAGCTATTAAAAAAGGCTGGCCTTCAATGATGCATACGATTTGGAATAATCAGGAGAAGTTTGAATCTTATTTTATGCCTGGTGACTGGTACGTTTCTGGGGACTCTGCTTATATGGATGAAGATGGATACTTCTGGTTCCAAGGCCGTATAGATGATGTTATTATGACTTCAGGTGAACGTGTAGGACCGTTTGAGGTTGAAAGTAAACTGGTCGAGCACCCTGCGATTGCTGAAGCAGGTGTAATCGGAAAACCTGACCCTGTTAGAGGAGAAATTATTAAAGCATTCGTCGCACTTCGTGAAGGGTATGAACCAACTGATGAATTAAAGGAAGAAATCCGCACATTTGTGAAAAAAGGATTAGCAGCTCATGCTGCTCCACGTGAAATAGATTTCCGTGATAAACTTCCTAAAACACGAAGCGGAAAAATTATGCGTCGTGTGTTAAAGGCTTGGGAGCTTGATTTACCTACAGGTGACTTATCAACAATGGAAGATTAATAAAAAAAGAGCTGTTCAAAAATAAAGTGGTCCCTATGTCAAGGACACTTTGAAAAAGAGGCCTTAAATTATGTTAATTAATATTGTATTCTTCCGT